>DATMSZ010000144.1:0-4392 GCA_035565175.1 Pseudosphingobacterium sp. | reverse complement strand
TTCACTTTTATACAAAAAACTAATCCACCTTTTTCCTTCTTTATTAATATAAAATTCTTCTTCACCTTTTTTCACCCAAGCCTCTCCGTCAATGAATACTTCCGCTTTATCATAAACAAATGGAATAATGACCTTTCCACTTTCATTTACAAAACCATATTTTTCATCCTTCTGCGTAAAAGCTAAGCCGTCCACAAAGAGTGATCCCGTTTGGTAAATTGGTTCTAATATCACCTTATTAGCAGTGTCTATTAAACCATAAAAACCATCCTTCTTAACCCAAATACGACTTTCGGAGGCAATAAAAGCATCTTCATACTGCATAGGCACCAACTCTTTCCCAATTTTGTTTATAACGCCATATTTCCCATCGCGTGATACAGGAGCCAACCCTGCCACATATCCATAGCGATCGTGATAGCGTGGTTCTACAATCACATTTCCGTCTGTATCTTCCACTCCCCATAACTCCCCATCATCCGTCCAGCTATAACCTTCGGCTAATTCATAATCTTCCACAGCTTCTACCTCAGCCGCCGAAGCAGTATCTACAGAAGCTTCATCATCAGCTCCACTATAGGCAAATCCTTCCTCTATCGTGTAATCCACCGGTACTGTAAACAGGGTATCATCTACCAGCTCTTCTTTAATGGATCCGGCTTTAATACCTACGCTCATTCCATTCGTGTTAGTAGAAATGTGAAGAGCCATCCCGGGAACGTCTTCCAAATAGCTATATTCACCCCAAAATAGCTTAGGCAGATCTTCAGCGTACCAAATAGTAATATCCTGTGTAACCTCGCCCACGGTAACTCCGAGTAGCGCTTTTTTACACTCAAAACCGGCAATATTACTCGTTTCTTCTGTTAAACGAAGGTCGGCATCTGCCGTACTGATCACCACCATACTGTCCCCCTGCATTTCAGTACTTATTTTAGGAGTGGCTAGCGGTATTTTATAGGCTGTTTTTGTTGGTGCATAAATATTATAAGAGGAGCTATCCTCAAGATTACTAACCTGCACAGACGCTATCAATCCTTTCTGTTCAACACGCATGCGTGTTTCAGTAACATACGCCCTTAAGACTGGCTCTCCTTCTTTTGTACCACTCATTGCCTTCCCTAGCTCCATCATCGCTACAAGTTTCTTTTCGTCCTCCGTCATTTGTTCCGAGTTTTTCTTTGGCATTTCGAAGGCCATATCATAATCAACTTTCCATGCTTTCACCTTTTTAATTACTTGAGCCTGCATGGTTTTAAAGCTAAAGGTGCTGATAATTAAAGTAGCGAAAAATACGCGATACATTCGAGAGCTTTTGCGATTCATAATTTTAACTTAAACAACAAAAGTACTTATTCGAAAGATAATCTGGTATAACGGGAAACAGGGGTTTTATTATTAAATTTCCGGAAAGTCTTTACTTTAAATTGCATCATTAATTATTATCCCCCCCTTATTTTATAGATATGCAATTTAATTTTATTTAACTAGAAACCAATATATTATCTTAAAGAATGAAGTATTTTCAACTATAACAATAAACTAAAGCGCTTATTTTGCTGTTGTTATGTATAAGTGGTTTAATTTATGAGTAGCGTAAATAATTCACATTCGTTATATCAGCAGATAAAAACTGTTAAATCGCTTTATTATCTACTAAAAATAAATTATGTTTGAGAAGAATGGATGGAGAACCACATGTCTTTTAATGATTTATAGATGGGAAAAGGCTTACATGAGAAACTACCTTTGTTGTAAAAATAAGTATGTGCCTTGCTTCAAACTTATTATTTTTTCGTTTATTTTTATAGCTAGCTCGAACGTTTGCTTAGCACAACGTCCAGGTTATGAGTTAGAACCTTCGCGCTCTAAGGCCGATACTACTAAGCAGAAGGATTTAATAGATCTTGGAGAAGATCTATTAAACATTGAGCCTCCAAAAGGACCTGACAGTAGCGGCAAAACATTGTATTTTTCATTTTTACCGTTCTCCACCACAGTACCCGGTGGTGGACAAGCGCTGATTACTTCCACTACTGCGGGCTTTTATACCGGCAACCGCAAGACCACCCACATGTCGAGGGTATCTTTTACGCCTTATACTAATTTTAAAGGACGCTTTGGCCTACCTATCCGATCCTATATTTGGTTAAAGAATAATGAATGGGTCATTATGGGAGATACGCGTTTAATGAAATACCCACAGTACACTTGGGGTTTAGGCAAACAACACGAAGGCGATGATAAGCTTCTGGTCGACTATACTTATTTTCGTTTTTATCAGCATGCCTTACGAAAAATCTGTGATGGCATGTTTGCGGGTATCGGCTATAACCTGGATTACCGTGTAAATATTGACGCAGAGAAAGATGGAGTCTTACTAAAAGATTACACGGGTTATCAATACGGTACAGATGACTTTGGAAGAAGCCTTTCTTCCGGATTGAGCTTTAACATTCTGTACGACACCCGTTCAAATTCTATAAATCCAATGGATGGTTATTACGCCTATTTCCAATATCGCCTAAATCCAAGTTTCTTGGGAAGCGATAATACCTGGAGTTCTGTTTATCTTGATCTGAGGAAGTACTTACGTTTCACCGAAGATCCAAATCGGCAAAATATGCTCGGTATTTGGGGATACTATTGGTCGGTATTAGACAGAAAAGTACCTTATCTCGATCTTCCTAGTGTTGGTTGGGATGTTTATAATCGTTCTGGCAGGGGTTTTGATCAAAATCGATTTAGAGGTAGGCATTTAATTTACTTAGAAGCAGAATATAGAAGAGACATTACGAACAACGGCCTGTTAGGCTTTGTTTTATTTACTAACGCAAATACCGTTTCAGGTGTAAACAGTCAGATTCTAAAAGATTGGAACCAAGCCATTGGAGGCGGTCTCCGGATTAAATTCAATAAAAGCTCAGGGACAAATATCGCCATCGACTTTGGAAAGAGTAAAGGATTTTCCGGTTTTCAAGTTGGACTGGATGAGGTATTTTAATGCAACATGTTGGTTATTTGTTATTCGTTATTGGTTATTCGTTATTGGTTATTCGTTATTGGTACGGTGCAGCAAGACATAAGTATCAGGGTATAAGCCGACCTTGCTAGTTTCTATAGTCCTTGTTTTTTATGCTATCAAAAGTCTCCTATTCTATCTTTATCTCATAATTTGATTTATACAACAACCTTGCCGCGGCTAGCTTTTTTGCTTTCCGTGCATTGCGCTTTTCACTTTCTTTTATGTATATTGCACATAAATACGCTCTGAAAAAAGTTTTTATGGATAAAAAAGTATACAATCGTATTAAGGCTGTGTTAGCAGAACAAGGAAAAACAAATAAATGGTTAGCCGAAACTTTAGATAGGAACATCAACACCGTTTCTAAATGGAGCACTAACAAAATGCAGCCAACAGTAGAGTCACTTTTTGAGATCGCTGATGCTCTTCAAGTTGATGTGCGCAGCCTTCTTATTTCTACTAAAAAAGATAGTTAGCCAAAACAGTAATAACAGAAAAAATGAACTATAAATTAGGGGATTTTGTACGCTTCGTAGAAGAAGACCATGAAGGACATATAACCAAAATTATCAATGACGAATTGGTGGAAGTTACTGGTGAAGACGGATTTGAAATACCCGTTCAAGTATCTAAAATAACAAAGGTATATGGCCAACAGAGCCGCAAAGACGTGGATTTTGACGAAGAAGATAAAAAAACCATTACGCAAGCCCAAGCCGGTCCATTTATAACAGAGGGCATTTTCCTTGCAATAACTGGTGATCAAAAACAAAATATCGGTATCTTTTACTTGGTAAACGAGACCTCCTATGAGCTGCTAGTTAGCTTTAGCACTGAAAAGGCTAATCAAGCAGTAGGTGAATATGCCGGTATTCTTTCTCCCAAAAGCACACAGAAGATTTATACAGCTAAAATAGGTGAAGTGAGTAGCTGGCCTTTGTTTGATTTTAAATTTTTATTCCATACCCCTCAACTTAAGGAACTAAAACAGCCGCAGGAAATAACAAAGCGTATCAAGCCATTAGATTTGTCGGATTCGAAAAAGCATGTACCTCTCTTAAATGACAGAGCATGGCTTATCCGCCTAGATGAAGATGAGGTAAAACTTGACGCAGACAAGTTAAAAGAAAGCTTTTTTAGTCATCGGCCAGATAAAAAGTAGACCTCCATTCATTTTTATCTGTTACGAATCTTAGCGTGAGCTAGGATGATAACAAACCCTATCTCATCGTGTTTCAATATTCGCAGCCTTTTATTTATCATTAATAAATTACTCTCTCAGCGAGTAATAAGCTATTGACTGAGACTAGACCCATAATCGTATGGTGCTGTCCGATTTCGTACACTCTTCTGTTCGGAAATGAACA
>DATMSZ010000143.1:0-13697 GCA_035565175.1 Pseudosphingobacterium sp. | reverse complement strand
AAGAATAGTTATACCTATTAAAGATGAAGAGCTGGAGGCGTTTAATGCAACTTATCGGCCAGATGTGAACGAGCTAAAAAAATGGTCGGATTACGAACTATATGACTACATAAGGAAATCTTATGAAGACTTTAAAAAAGGAAATGAGTGATCATCTAAGTGCAAAACCACCCATTTGTGCAAACTTATTTGCCTGAAGACAAACATTCACTAGGCATATAAGTTCTTCATTTGAGCATATTATTTATATTTGAATTTTGCAAAGCGCTTCTATCATGAAAAACACGTCCCTTGAACAATTTTATAAACAAATAGCTACAAATATTCCGGATGAGATTACAAGAGAAATCGGACATTTCAATGTATTCAGTCACAAAGAAGTATTTGCGCAGCTTAAATTAAGACCTGTGATGCCTTACAACAAAAGGGCTTATTATAAGATCAGTTTAATACAAGGAAAAAACAGAGCTGAATATGCCGACAAAGTGATTGATATAAAAGAGAGTGCATTACTGTTCGCTACGCCAAAAGTGCCTTATCACTGGATACCGGAAGATGAAAACCAGACAGGATATTTCTGCATTTTTACGGATGAATTTTTAATCCGCAACAAAAGCGGTGTAGTGCTTGAGGATTTACCTATTTTCCAACCGGGAGGCTATCCGATATTCGAGATTACGAATGAACAGGTAAAGGAACTAACCAGTATCTTCCTGAAAATGAACAAGGAATTATCTTCCGACTATGTATACAAATATGATTTGTTGCGTAATTATTTGTTGGAACTAATTCATTATGGACAAAAATTACAACCCGCAAGTGTGTTGCATCCAACGCATAATGCGGCTTCAAGGGTTACTTCTTTATTTATCGAATTATTGGAACGACAGTTTCCTATAGAATCGCCGCAGCAACGACTATATTTACGAACGGCCAAAGATTATGCAGATCGTTTGGCTATCCATGTTAATTATTTAAACAAAGTTTTGAAAGAGAATACAGGCAAAACTACCACTGGTATTATCAGTAACCGAATTACTCAAGAAGCAAAAATCCTGTTAAAACAAACCGACTGGAATATTTCTGAAATAGCTTATTCGTTAGGGTTTGAAGAAGTAGCTCATTTTTCGAATTTTTTTAGAAAACAAACGACATTTTCACCCAACAACTTCCGTTTGCAATAAGTATAATTTGAATTTCGCAACGATTTCTTTGCTTTTTGCAAACTATTTGACTGCTATTTGAGGACCTTTGTTTTATTAAATTGATAAAACAAATGATGACAAATAAAATTGCATTGGTTACAGGTGGTAGCCGTGGCTTAGGAAAAAATATGGCACTCAGTATTGCCAAAAAAGGATTTGACGTGATCCTTACCTATAACAATAAAAAAGAGGAGGCACTTGCCGTTGTTGCTGAAATTGAGCTGTCTGGACAAAAAGCCAAAGCACTACAATTGAACGCCGGTAATATTAAAAGCTTCGACGTTTTTTTTAAGGAGGTAAAAACTGTTCTGAAAGATACTTTTAATACGGAGCGCTTTGATTTTTTAATTAACAATGCAGGTACTTCCCTCCATGCGCCTTTCGCTGAAACAACCGAAGAGCAATTTGATACAGCCTTGAATATTCATTATAAAGGTGTGTTTTTCTTAACACAAAAAGCACTGCCATTGATGAATGATGGCGGACGTATTATCAATATTTCTTCCGGCCTCGCACGCTTCTCTTTTCCAGGTTCTTCAGCTTATGGCTCGATGAAAAGTGCTATTGAAACCCTCACACGCTATTTGGCAAAAGAATTGGGACCGCGTGGAATTGCAGCGAACGTAGTTGCTCCAGGGGCTATCGAAACGGATTTTAGTAACGGTTTAGTTAGAGACAACAAAGAAGTAAACGCGCAAATAGCAAGTATTACGGCACTGGGTCGTGTAGGGCTTCCCGATGACATTGGTGGTATCGTCGCCTTCTTGTGTACTGAAGATGCTAGATGGATTAACGGACAACGTATAGAGGCCTCAGGAGGAATGAATCTGTAAAATAAAGTTTTCAATCGCTATTATTCGGGTAAAGCAAAAGCGACGTAACTATCGCCTTTCGATGTTCCTAACTTGGTTCCTCCACAGGCTACTACAACATATTGCTTGCCGCCAACTTCATAAGTACTAGGAGTGGCAAAACCTGCTGCTGGAAGTTTTTTTTCCAGTAGCAGGTCTCCCGTCTTTTTTTCATATACCCTGAACATACCGTCTTTGGTGGCAGCTATAAACAACAGTCCACCCGCCGTTACAATAGGCCCGCCATAATTTTCAGTCCCCGTCCTCACATATCCTTCAGACTTCAACTCGTTGAATTCTCCTAATGGTTTCCTCCATAAATGTTGCCCGGTATTGAGATCTATGGCTGTCAACGTGCCCCATGGTGGAGAAATTGCAGGGTAACCCCTATCATCTAGAAATTTGTTGTAACCATTGAACTGGTAGGGTGATTTCATCTTCATTCCCTTCTCTGCTAAATCAATCCCACTAACCACCGAAGGAGCCTCCGTCTTTTCTTCTTCGAAAAGAAAATCAATAATAGCCTGTTTTTCTGTAGCGCCAATCTGCGTGAATCCTGGCATCATGCCTTTTCCCTTCGCAATTAGCCTTGATATTTCGTCCCTTTTCATCTGCTGCTTCACATCGATGAGTGATGGAAAACCACTGGCAGGGTTTCCCTTCCGCTCGGCTCCATGACAGGCGATACAATAGTTATTGTAAAGTGCGTGCCCTAAACTCAAGCCACCGTATTTTTCTTCTGGCGCTTTTACTAAACTGAACAACCAAGCCATTTCATTTGCATTTACATACATAATACGTTCGGGATCAACTGCCGCACCACCCCATTCGGCTCCGCCATCTGCTCCAGGTAATACGATAGTTTGTTTATCTACTTCCAATGGGTGGAACATCCCTTTATTGGCACTACGATATATTTCCACCAATTCTTTTCGGTTGCGAGCTATGGGACTAATCTCCTCTTCTGTAATTTCTTGTCTGGCAAAGGGTTTGGGGATTGTCGGTATCGGTTGTGTAGCCCAAGCTTCTTCTCCAGGAACATTGGAGGCTTTAAAGATTTTCTCTTTGATCTCAAATAAAGGTTTGCCTGTTTCTCTATCAAATACAAAAACAAAACCGGTTTTCGTTATTTGTGCCACCGCATCAATTATTTTACCATTTCGTTTTATTTGAACCAAGTTTGGGGGGGCAGGAAGGTCGCGATCCCAAATATCGTGATGAACAGTCTGGTAATGCCAGATGTATTTGCCTGTTCGCGCATTTAGGGCTATTAAACTGTTGGCATATTCATTCTTTCCGAGACGTTCGCCCCCATAAAAATCAAACGCTGGTGAACCAGTGGGAACAAACACGATTTCTCTCTTTCGATCTACAGCCATCCCTGCCCAACTGTTTGCGCCTCCAATAGTTTCCCCTTTATAAGCGCCAATAGGCCAAGTTTCATGTCCGAGCTCTCCAGGATGTGGTATGGTGTGGAAAACCCATTCAAGTTTACCTGTGCGGATATTGAATGCCTGAATATGACCAGGTGCCGCCCCCTCTCCTTCTCCCACGCGCGTTGGCATGATAATAATATCATCAAATACTGTTCCCGGCGTTGTAGATCCTACATATTTCCCTGCTGATGCCTTTCCTAAACCAGCCTTCAGGCTTACCCTCCCTTTTTCACCGAAGGTACTGATAACCTTCCCTGTACGGGCATCCAATGCTGTCAACCATTCGTCATAGGCAAAAATTATTCGCTTGTCATCTCCTGCCTCCCAATATACAACGCCACGATTAACATTTCCCGATAAACCCTTGCTCGACGTATCTTTCCACAGCTCCTTACCTGTTGCTGCGTTCAGCGCAAAAACATAATTGGAAGCCGTTACACCATACAGAACCGTGTCTACCATAATTGGGTTACACTGCACTTGCCCCGAATCACCCGAATGGTATTCCCATGCTACCTCAAGATTTTTCACATTCTCTGTATTAATCTGATCAAGTGTAGAATAGTGGTTCCGATCGGCGCCACCGAGATATTCCCTCCATTGACCGGCGTAGGCTTTACCTTCAGTTTGATTAGAACTGGTACAAGAAGTTATCAAAAAAAGTACACTAAAAACCCAAACGATAATTTTATCTGTTATCGTTTTTCGTTTTTTTACACGATGGTTTTCGGTGTTTTTACTCATCCAAGAACGCACTAAGATAGGTTTAAATTATGTTCAAAATTTTGAATGCCATTAGCGTTAATTGCTATTAATTTTTTAATAAAAAACGCATGCTTATAAGCTCTGTTAGTATAAATCAGATAAAGGTGATCAAATATACAGTAACGCTATCGTACCCGGACATACCGCTCGATGATCTCGTGATCTACGCCTTCACTCTCTACTTTTTCAATTCCTTTTTGTACAAGCGTATCATTATTAATACTTATAGTAAAACTGAATGTGTTTCCCTCCCAATTTCGATTGCTGTAATACGCTAAGTGTTCAGTATATGTGTTCCCCTTGAGTGTATAACTGCCACCACCCGCGTCAAAATGATTTGAAGAATCTTTAGGGCTGTTTATGTCGTGTTTTAAGAAGGCAAAATGAGAATCGTTGATTATCTTTATCATATTGGATTTCTTTGTGTAATCAGTTGTAGAACTCACTCCTCGTGTAATCGTAGTACTAGAGATTAATCTCCATGTTCCCACTATTGGTACGGAGGGCTTCTTTGGTGAGTTACAAGACAGTACGAGAATAGAAAGCACTGCGATAGGTAAAAAGTTAGTTTTCATTCGATAAATATATACATTAGAAGCCATTATGACAATAATGCATTAAGTGGGTAGCGGTTATATAAATCCTGAATTTGAAATATTTATTAAATAATTATTAAGTCCTTGCATCTGGCCGTTAACAACCTAAAATATGAGATATCTTTACCCCTGGTGTGAGGCTTTTTAAATTGTTACTAAATGCTGATGCAAACAGCCCCGCTCCTCTTTAGATCATATCTTACTTTTAACAAAAAATGAAAACAAAAAAAACAGTCTTTACATTTGCGTTGTCTGCTATCTTATTAAATTGTGTACAGGCCCAACATCTTGATTTGCAAGGTCATCGAGGTGGAATGGGGCTTATGCCGGAAAACACCATCGCTGCTATGCTGAATGGTATTAAAGTGGGTGTTAGGACACTGGAGCTCGACGTTGTGATATCAAAGGACGGTAAAGTTGTAGTATCTCACGATGGTTTTATGTCGTCTGAGTTCATGCTTAAACCCGATGGATCGGGTATTTCTAAAGATGAAGAAAAAAATTTATCGCTTTATCACATGCCTTACGACAGTATCCAAAGATTTGACGCAGGTAGCAAGCCCCATCCACGCTTTGCCCACCAGCAAAAAATGAAAACATACAAACCTTTATTAACTGACTTGATAGATAGCGTTGAAAGCTATGTAAAACAACATGGTCTCAAACCTGTTTATTACAATATTGAAACGAAAAGCAGCGAGAAAACTGACGGTATTTACAATCCTACACCCGAAGTTTTCGTTCGATCATTGATGGATGTCATTAATAAAAAAGATATTAAGAAACGATTGACCATTCAGTCGTTCGACATAAGGACGCTACAGATTTTAAAAAGAACCGAACCATCCATAAAACTTTCTTTACTGGTGGGAAAATCGGATTTAGATGCTGATTTAGCTAAATTAGGATTTATTCCGGATATCTATAGCCCTTATTATTTATTTGTTACAGAAGAACTTGTAAAAAAAACGCACGAACGTGCCATGCTCATACTTCCATGGACAGTAGATGAAGAAAAAGACATGCTTAATCTAGCGAATATGAAGGTGGACGGGATTATCAGCAACTATCCAGACAAACTGGTCAAGTTATTTGGCAGCTTTCAAACCAATTAATATTAGTTATTACCATCTAATTAGGACATTCTAAAGTATTTTTAAATATCACGTAATTCTACTACTTTTATAGACTTTTAAAATTAAAGATATTTTATGAAGAAAATGATTCCAGCATTTGCCCTGCTCCTACTTCTTGCAGCATGTGGCGGTACCTCAAGCGATCAGGCTAAAACCGAGGAAAAGAAAGAAGCCGCAGTATCGACCGGCACCAGTTATCAAATTGACACTTTAACAACGCGTGTTGATTGGAATGCAACCCATAAAGGTGGATTGGCACCAAGATTTGGAACTATCAAGGTTACGAATGGCTCTTTATCTGTCGAAAATGGAGCACTAACCGCTGGTGATCTGGAGTTAAGTCTAACCGGCTTACAAGTGGATCCTAAATCCGTAACGGAAGCAGACAAAAAACACACCGATTTGGAAGGACATTTAAAAAGCGCTGACTTTTTTGATGTAGAAAAGCATCCAACTGCGAAATTTGTAATCACATCTGTGGCCCCATACGATAGCACGCAACAAAAGAGCCTGCTTCCAGGCGCTACTAATGTTATTAGTGGTAATCTTACCTTGAAGGATAGCACCCTAAATATCACCTTCCCGGCACAAGTAGCCGTAACAGATAATGACTTAACAGCAAAGGCTAAGTTTACGATTGACCGAAGCGCTTGGGGAATTACCTATAAAACAGAAGGAAGCCCCGAAGACTGGGCTATTAGCAAAGATGTAGTAGTAGGGTTTGACCTTAAGGCAACCAAAAAATAAAATATTCAAGGCCCGGAAGTTACCGGGCTTTGAACTTTTTCGGTGCTAAAGAATTTTCTAACCCTTTTCATTTGCTTCCCCGCAGAAATCATCAATTCTTATTCATCAGACCTAGCGCGGCAAGTTCGCACCATAGAATCCCTTCCAACATTTTCACGGGCAGGAAAAATCGTTAACTCTTCGGGAAAAGGTGCCTAACGGTTGCCGAGATGTATGCTGTAATTTTGTCTTACAATAATAACAAAAGACAATTTTAATAGTTAATCAATAATAATATAACACATTTAAAGGCTTTAACGAAGATTGAAGAATTGACTGCAGTGACGGCAACCAATGATAATAGTTGAAACTGTCATTAAGATCCACTACTTGAGACAGGGAAAACTTTATTTGGAAAGTTATGGAACCGAACCGCAGCGTTAATCGGCAATTTTTTAGCAAGAAAGTTGCAATATAAATAACAAAGTTCAGGGATTAATTAAACGTAAAACGATAAACGATGAAAAGAATAGCAATAAATGGGTTCGGTAGAATTGGGAGATCTTCACTCAAGGTTATTTTTGAAAATGAGGACATTGAACTGGTAGGTATAAATGATTTAATGAGCATTGAAAATGCCGTATTCTTACTTCAATACGACAGTGTCTACGGAAAATATGATAAAAAGATAACTACTCAGGGAGATCTGATTATTATTGACGATAAGCCAATAAAATACACATCTATTAAAGATCCAGGAGAACTCCCTTGGAAAGACCTTAATGTAGATGTTGTAATTGAGAGTACTGGTATCTTTACGAACAAAAGCGATGCAGAAAAGCATATAACAGCGGGGGCTAGTTTTGTTGTTATCTCCGGTCCAACCAAGGATACACCAACAGTTGTACATGGTGTTAACACGCAAGAAGGAAAGGTCTCAATCTTTTCCTGTGCAAGCTGCACCACCAATAACATCAGCCCCATTATAGAGATTTTGGGACGAAGAATAGGAATTAAAAAAGCTATTTTAAATACTACACATGCCTATACTGCTTCACAGAGTTTGGTGGACGGACCTTCTAAAAAGGAGCCTAGAATGGGCAGAGCGGCAGGCATCAATTTGGCTCCGGCGGCTACTGGTGCAGCCATTGCTACAACTAAAGCCTTACCACAATACTTAAATAAATTCGATGGTGTTGCTGTCAGGGTACCTGTTGCAGTAGGCTCTATATCAGATATTACCTTCATATCACAGCGCCCTACTAGTGTAAAAGAAATCAATGATGTTTTGAAGGAAGAATCGGATTCGTCTAGATACCGTGAAATAGTGAGTGTTACTGACGAGCCCTTGGTGTCAACTGATATCAGAAAAAGCCCTTTTGCAGCAATCGTAGATCTGGAAATGACTCGAGTTGTAGATGGCGATTTAGTGAAAGTGATGGCATGGTATGATAATGAATGGGGGTTTACTAATCAAATGATCAGACAGATACGGTCGTTATAGTAACGACAAAGGGTCAAATTTTTCAAACTTTAGGACTAATAAACGCTATCATATGAATTATGCAGAATTAGCCTTTACGGACGCCATTAAAAAGCTACAGGAAAGGCTTGGAAGTAGGGGCAATTACGACCGTGTAGAAAAAATGAGCTACGTTGATGGATTAACTGATTATGAAACTGAATTCATAACACAAATGGACAGTTTTTACATGGCGTCTTTTGGTGACAATGGTTTTCCATATATACAACATCGTGGCGGACCGAAAGGCTTCATAAAAATCATAGATAACACCACCATTGGTATCGTAGATTTTGCAGGGAATCGTCAATACATATCCGTAGGAAATATAAGCAAAAACCCGAAAGTATCGCTCATATTTGTCTCTTATCCACTTCGCACCAGATTGAAAATCTATGCCGAAGCGGAGACGATCGAAATGAGTGAGGACAATCATCTTTATAACTTTTTAAAGCCTAAGGATTACAAGTTTAGACCTGAAAGAATGATAATTTTTAAAATCAAGGCGTACGACTGGAACTGCCCCCAGCATATAACACCAAAATACAGTGCTTCTGAAATGGAAGCATTGTTTGCGCCACAAACAGAATATATTAACAAATTGGAACTGGAAGTACGCACATTAAGGGAGGAACTATTAAAGAGATAATCTCATCATACTTGTTCGCTATAAATGGCAATAATCGGCGGTTTCACCTAAGATTCAAATCGATCTATGGTTAACAGGTTAATTATATACGCTTTCAATGAGAGGATTTCACTGCGGTGAAATCCTCTCATTGAAAAGCATCTTCTTCTATTTAATTCTTCATTCTAAATGGTGATGCAGGTAAACCTGCACTGTTATAAAGATTAACGATCGGAACATTATCCCAGCCATATCTGGCGAACTTAGGTTCTTTCACATGCGGACTGCTTAGTACAACCGTAGATCCTTGAATGATTGCTTCGGCTACTTGATAGTTTCCGTCGATGTCGGCGATTTCGAATCCATGTAGTTTGCCATTATCTCCACCAGCAATTAAACCGGCACCGACATGTTCAAAATATAAATGCAGTTTATTTCCTTCAACTTTATAAGATTTAAATACGGGACCTTTGTACTCCTTTTTCCCCTGATAGGCCAAGGCGTATGCAGCTAAAGCCAAACGCTCTCCTACCGGTCGCTTATTTGTTGGATGTATATCGGTGGCATCTCCACAATCTGTTGTAACAACAAGAGCTGTGTTAGGAACTTTTTCTACTACTAGGCGTTGGGCTTCTCGCAATTCCGGTGTCATATTTTTATGGGGTGCAATCTGCACGATAAGGAAAGGAAAATCACCTTGCTTGAAATCTGTACGCCAATTTTTTATCATATTACTAAGTACCGTTTGGTATTGCTTTGCTCTAACATTATTGGATTCCCCCTGATACCAGGCGACCCCTTTTATAGCAAAGGAAAGTAATGGATAAATCATACCATTATATAGACCCGAAATACACTGACCTTTTGGTCTATAATCTGCCTTCATCGTTTCAACATAATTTTTTACGATCTCGTTTAATTCGGGTATATTCTCTAGCGCAGCTCTACGTGTCCAATCTTCAGCAGGAGTACCACCAAACGCTGAAAATAGTATACCAATAGGTACGTCAAGTTGTTTGTATAGGCCTTCTGCAAAAAAATATCCTACCGCTGAGAAATCCACAACGGTAGCTGGACTGCAGACACTCCATTTCCCCTTCGCATCCTCTTGCGGTGTTTCTGCATAACGGAGGGGAACATAAAATTCTCTGATTAAGGGGTAATTCGCTTTATCTCGTTCACTTTCCCAATTCTTGATAGGCTGCTGTGGCGGACGGGGGCCTAATTGGCGTTCCATATTAGATTGCCCGCTGCAAAGCCATACTTCCCCTATCAAAATATCGTGAATTTGGATTGTATCGTCGGCTATAATTTCCATTGTTAGTCCCTTCTTCGAAACGGACATTGGCTTTAATGTAGCCATCCATTTGCCGTTAACAACCTTTCCAACAACCTCCTGTCCGTTAAATCTTACTTTTATATTATTGCTCGTATTTGAAGTTCCCCATACCGGTATTTGTGCATTTTGCTGTAACACCATATGATCACTAAACAAGCTGTTCACAGTGGTTTTCGCCAAAGACGGTACTGACAAAAGTGCCAGGAGCCCAATGAAAATTCCCTGTTTTTTTAACCGGCGAAATGGGTTGCAATTGATATTCATGTTTACTATGAGGTTAATAATTAAATATGTTTAAACTAGTATTGTAAGACATTAGCAAATGTATGTTATGTATAACACTTTTTATACGCGGTTACCTTATTTCCAGATTGATTGGACCGAATAAACTTCCAAGTTCTTAACTTCTACATTATTACCCCAAAAGTGAAATCCTTCCGTATGACTAGTTACCGACTTACGTTCCATTGCATATGAATAGGCCCCACCGTCTATAAATACTTCGATGGAAGTTCTATCGATATAAATATCTGCTGAAAGTTCCATACTTGTCATGTCTTCGGGAGAATAGAAAACACCGTTGATAGTATTGTTATTCATGTCGTAATCAATTATGCGTTGGCCAAATAAGTTAAAGCCTGCACCTGTAGCATGTGAAAGTTTTATTGTTACCCTGAGGCGCAGCCGATCTTCATTGTGAAATGGTTTAAGTTTCTCGTTAGCAGCGTCGGATGTTAATATTTGCCAATGTTGAATTTTCTCAAACAATGACCCTGTTTCCTTTATAGGCAGGCTAAATAATCGCAGACCATTTTTGGTTCTCCGAAGCGTGAGCTCTGTTGGTAATAACATCATACCATTAAATGCCATACCTGGCTGGTCTATCCGCCCCCACCCAATCTGAATGCGTCGAGGGTCTGACGCGGGCATATTCGTAAATGTTTGTGCCGCATATAATGAACCGGTGGTATATTGATACTTCCCTGCTTCCGGCGTAAAAGTTCTGCCATTAAAGTTCCCAATCATATAGCTCCCTGATGCTCCATACATAACCCATTTGGTTTTGTCCTTGTCCCCATCGATCGGTAGCTCGAATAAATCAGGACATTCCCAAAAGCCGGTGACATGGCTCTCATAATCCCATTCTTTCATGTTTTTTGAGGTATAAATCGAATGTCCGTCACGTTCATTAAGCACCATGACCCAATGATTACTTGGCTCATACCAAAATACCCTTGGATCACGTGTATCTTTGCTTTTCCACTTTTCTTTTGAATCGATAATTGGGTTTTTGCTGTACTTATTCCAAGTACGACCCTTATCAAGACTGTAAGCCATACACTGAATTTGTTTTTCAGGATTATCTACAGTATAAAAGGCTACCATAGCAGGTAAATTTCCTTTATTAAAGCCAGCGGTATTATGGTAATCAATTACGGTTGAACCTGAAAACGTCGTTCCTAAATGATCGGGAGACAAGGCTGTTGGCAACTCTTCCCAATGGATCATATCTTTACTCACCGCATGCCCCCAGCTCATATTTTCCCATTCTCTTTCATAGGGATTATGCTGATAAAAAAGATGATACTCTCCGTCATAGTATATCATCCCATTCGGATCGTTTATCCACCCCCTTTTGGTAGTGAAATGGTATTGCGGTCGGTTACTTTCTTTGTAAGCCGTCTCCTCCCCGTTTATCTTATCGTCTTGGTAAATCTTATCCAATCCGGCGTTATTGCCATCATAGCTGATTTTAATGGTTTTACCTTTTAACGCCGACAAGTCAACGAACACCCAATAATCAGGTTTGCCAGATGCCAATCTTATTTTAAAAACACGTTCTTGCTGTCCACCTATTGTAAACTGCATGTTGCATCTATCTTGGCTTTGCGCTACAGGCAGGTTAAGGAACCTTTTGTTGACCTTAATAACTATTTCCTGGGCAAAAATAGAGATACTATTAGATAAGATAAATATGGTTACTACTAGGGTATTTAAGAATAATTTCATCTTAGCGTTTATATTCGATGATTTTGGTTACTAACTGCTCTATAGCTTATAGCGGTCTCTATTTACTATTGTGCTATGCGAATATACTAAAATAGAATATAAACAATATCGGAGTACTTTCAATGTCCGTTTTTAATTAACTGGCCTGCCGAACTTCATTAACAGCACTTAACAGCGGCATATGTCTGCCGGCAATCACCTCGACAATTGTTATGCAAACAAAGGCAGTCTCTACATGTTAATCTTTTAGATTAAGGAAATGAAGGTCATGGAGAGGTCTAACAGAATAAGAATAGATACCGCATCGGCAGTCATTATGGCATCTCCACAAGCAATTTATGAAGCATTTCTAGACCCCAAAGCCATTGCGGCATGGCGGTCACCGCAAGGTATGCAATGTCATATCCATACATTTGAACCATATGAAAGCGGTACGTTTCGGATGTCATTTGAATATCTCGATACTAGCTGTGTTGACGTTGGTAAAGCCGCTTCATATGCAGATATATTTCATGGGAGATTTCTGAAACTCATCCCTTATGAAAGGATCGTTGAATTGATTGAATTTGAAGTAGATGATCCTGCTTTCTCCGGCACAATGATACTTACAACAATGCTAGTTCCAATATCGAATGGTACGCAAGTTACTATTGTTGCAGAGAATATACCCTATGGAATAAAAGCCGACGATCATAAAGAAAGAATAAAATCGACACTACAGCATCTTGCCACATTTATCGAGTAAAGAATGCAGGCTAACGATATTTCTTTTTCAGTTTTATAGATCAAAAAAGCATAGTTGCTTCAGCTTTTATTGCACAAATATGCTCATATTTTCCCACCGTTAGGAAAAATAGATCGAAAATTGCAGCTTGCTAAGGGTAACTATCCTAGATTAAAGTATTAACTTTATATAACTGGAATCAATAATTAATTTGAGCCTCGTAATGATAGAAATTTCAAAACTCCTTTTGTCTTTAGCGCGAAACGATGCTCGACTTTACTTTGCATACAATTTAAAGACCAGCAGATTTATTTATATAAATCCAGCTTTTGAATCATTTTTTAATTTAAGCTTAAAGGAGCTTAAGTTAAGCACGATAATGGCGATGGTTCATCAAGATGACATCGATTATTTAAAAACCTGTATTAGATCTCTAAGGCCAGGTTCATTCGACAATGATTTAGAATTCAGGCTCATTCCCGAAAATAAAAAAGAATATACCTTTAATGCCACGATGTTCTTTGACGATTCTTTAAAAATTAAACACATCTTGATAGGCTATTTGGAGAATATAACAAGCTTCAAAGCCGATGCTGTTTATCTAAATGAGTTTAAAAATAAGACGGACGCTATTTTAAACATACTTGCTCACGATCTTGCTGCCCCTTTAAGTAATATTAAAAACTTATCTTTTCTATTAGGAAACAAACTTAATACATTAAAGAAGGAAGATATATATAAAATAATCTCTTCGATAGA
>DATMSZ010000142.1:0-17001 GCA_035565175.1 Pseudosphingobacterium sp. | reverse complement strand
ACCACAAACCCGCCGTGCTCTTCATCTTTAATAGGTATAACTATTCTTATGACTTGCTTGTTAAACCTCAAGTCTATTTCATCGTTTTTCAGTTGCTGATTTATATACGTATTAAATCTTCTCACCCTTTTTCCGTCCCTTCCCAGAAGTTCACGAAAAAAAGTAATTGGGCTGCCGCCAAACGGGGATAGTAAAGCGATCGGCGGTTTTCCTCCAAAATAAATGCTCTTCTGTCTGCTATATTCAGAAGCTATTTGTTTCAGATCGATTTTCTTATCGAAAGAACTGTTTATAGTTACCTCCTCTAGTAGAATGGTTCGATCGAGATAAACTGTTATGTTTTCGTAGCTTGTTACCAGAATTGTTTTTCTGGGCATACCCTGATAAATAACTTCAATCGAATCGCCTATACTGGCGTTGATTTTAAAGTGACCCAAATGATCGGGGGTAGTTGACTGTTTTGTCGTCATGTTTTTCAATATGGCCACGTTTATCTTCCTATCAGAATCGTAGGTAACCGTATCGGTCAGTACAACCATTCCATTAATCAATCTACCTGTTTGCGCATTTAAAATTGTGGTATATAAAGATAAACTGGAGCTAATAATAACAAAGATATATCGGTGCCTCATTTGAAACTAAAAATACCTAAAAAAACAAGCGCCATGCTACCTTTAACATTTTTTAACCTCAAGAGCCGTTATAGTAGGTGGCAGGTACCATTGGCCAAACTGAATTGTAAATAGGGTGCTGAAGAATAAGGTGTTTACATAGCCCCTCATGGTAGAAGAGACATTGAATAAAATATTAGGACAAGCAGGAATAGATACTCCGGACCTGACAGCAAATACAGTGCTTTTGAAGAACCTTTGGGATCAAATTGTCGCTTTAACGGCAGGGCAGTATACAGCAAGATTTAATATTGGCAATAGGGGATAATCTCAGTTTTACTCTGCAAAAGCGCCTGCTATCGTAGATCGGTGCTGGGCGTCTTTCTCTTGAAATTCGATGCTTCGTTTATAAGTGTCAAATGTGAAGAATACCTCTCCGGGAGTTGATGAGTCTTTATCGAAGAACAATTTAAAGCTATTTGTAGAGGGTTTATTCAGATTAACCGGCTTTTTATTTGAAGAGAATGCTAGCGGTTGGATAGGCTCCGTTTTCATTTTGTCAATATCATTTACATGCCATAGTTTACCCAACGCTGCGACAAACAGATCACTCTCTACTCCCGATTTTTTAAACGTTATAAACCCAGTTTTGAATCCATCTTTTTCATTTACAGATCCGTCGTTGTTAATTCCAGCCGGGATGTTTTTGGCTACCTCAACAATGAGACCAACTGTGTCATTTTGGTATAGTCCTTTTGCTACATAGGAAACGGATGTATCTCCTTCTGTCTTATCTACCAAATCTAGGAAAATGGAGGAAGGATTTTGCGGATTCCGGACGATGGAAACCAGCTCGGTGGCTTTTGTATTACCTACATCGGAAGTGGTAGAGTTAGTGCAGGATGAAATTAAAATAATCGACAACAATATAGTTATTGAACGATTTATGTTTCTTTTTTTGCTCATTATGCGTTAAATTATAGGAACCAAAGATTGTCAATTCTCCAACTCTTGCCACAAATGAAATAGCAGCGGTTGGCAAATTGACGAATAACATCTTAATTTAGAAGTAACGTGGCGATGACAACTTTTGTTTGCTTTCAAAATTGTAGCTTATTTGATGGCTGTTACACTTTTCTGTTTTTGAATATGTATAAGAGATCTTAAAGTTCTTGAAAGAATGCGAATATTCGAAATCTCGCCTAAAATTCCATGCGATGCGAATCACACTTAAATCTTAAGAAAAAGAATAAGAAATTTTGATAAGTGTTTATTTGACATTATATTTGTAGAGGTTTATAATTGGTTAGCAAGTCTTCGTTCTCTCCGTTCAAAGGCTTGCTCTTTTTATTTATTTTGTGTTGAATAATATTAGCTTCTTCGCAAATTGGAGGACTCTCGAAATTAACATAAACTTAATATTTATCAGGTAAACGTTGCGCTTTTATTTTATAGCTTTGCCATCCGAATGCCGAGATAGCATGAATACGTTATGATCAACCCATCGGTTCAAGAGCCAGAACTTTTTGAATTTTCAGAGACAAATTACACCTCAATTTTCAATACGTATTGGAAAACACTTTATGTTAAAGCATATCGGCGACTGCATGATGCCGAATTGGCCAAAGATATCGTACAAGAAGTGTTCGTTTATTGCTGGCAGCAGCGAGAATCCATCCAAATAAATACCTCAATAGAAGCATACCTAAATACCGCACTACAATTCAGAATCATTTCCCACTTCAGAAAACTTAGCATCAAAGATCGGGCATTTACCTATCTCTACCAACGAATGGTGGAAATAGAAACACATATGAAGGATGTTCTGACCGAACGAGACCTTGTCAGGGCCTTGGACAACGAATTGGAACGAATGCCAGCTACTATGAGGGAAATCTTTAAACTTCGTATTCGAGATTATACGGTAGATGAAATAGCAAGCTCCCTTAATCTAGCTGAAAAAACCGTCCGCAATAATATTTCTAAAGGCTTGCATCAACTACGTAAGGCATTATCCAAAGACTTCCCTGAGGATTTTTCTGCCATTTGTATCGTACTTTACATTTTGTTAACGTAAAGGTTAATATTTGTTAATCCATTTTTCGGGGACAAATCGTGACAGAGTGCTACTCCTCTTATAGAAGCACAAGCTTACACGGTGTAATAGCTATTGGATAATGGATAAAAATGAATTCCGTCGATTAATGGGTGACTATCTGAAAGGTGAGTTATCCCCCGACGAGTTGGAACTTCTGCAACGCTGGTACGACTCTTTTGGTGAGTCCGTTATCGGAGTACCCGGAATGGAAAACGAGGAAACAGCCCAAAAATTAAAGGCTGAACTTGATGCTCGTATATTTCAGGCTGTTAACGGTTCACCCAAAGGCACTGCACCTATTCGAAAACTGAAAATTTGGCAATGGGCTGCTGCTATCCTATTGATTGCTGCTTTTAGCAGTGTGTTATTATTTTTTGTGGTGGAGAGTCGACATGACGATAAAAAAGCGGTAAAGCTTACTCAACATCCAACTTACCGTAAAGTCAACACAGGAATAAGACAGATTAAAAAGCTGTCCTTACCCGACGGCAGCATTATACATCTCAATGCCAATTCAACTATTCGTGTTCCAACGCAGTTGGGGCATCATAGACGCGCCGTTTTCCTAGACGAAGGCGAGGCTTATTTTGAGATAGCACGCGATAGTCTGCGACCGTTCACTGTGCAAACACAAGCTTTGCGCGTGGAAGTGCTCGGAACAGCTTTTAATGTTAAGTCCTATAAAACAATGAAGGATGTTACCGTTGCGGTTCAGCACGGTAGGGTACAAGTAAGCGATGCCAGGCAGCTGCTCGGAGAACTGAGTGCAAATAAAGGACTTATTTACAGGAAAGAGGACGGTCGCAAAAATATCGTTAACCTAAAATCAGCTGATGTTGATGCTTGGATAGGGGGTATAGTGCATTTGGAAAAAGCAGTATTTGAGGATTTAGCCCAGGCAATGTACAACCTCTATGGTGTGCATCTGAAGAGCAAAGATCCCCGTACAGCGCACAATCATTACAATATGACTTTACGTTCCGATCGCCCTCTTAACGAGGTAATGGCTATTATTTGCAATATACATCGTACAAATTACAGGAGGAAAGGTGATGAAATAACGATATATCCTTAAAAAAACAGGCGTCAAAGTGACGCCTGTTAGAGTATTGTCGGCCGCGCGTAGCTTGAGACCCTAATGCATGGCCGCTTAGCTGATTTTTTAAACTAAGAACACAAAAATATGAATAAAAACGCATTGTTCATACGACAGGTCATGCGCATTACTATTTTAATTTACACTGCTATCCTTATTTTTTCACAGCTACTGTTTGCGGAAACGTCTAAAGGGCAGCTGCTTGAGAAACCGATAGATATTTCATTTGAAAAGAGCACACTATATGCTGCTATTCAACAGCTTCAGCGTGAAAGTAAGGTCGAGTTTGCATTTGACGAGGGGATGCTTGAATTGGAAAAAATCGAGATTAGCTCAACCACCTTTACATCTGAATCAATTGCCCATATTTTGGATAAGCTACTTGCGGGCACCAAGATCGCCTATGAAGGGCAAGGACAGCAAACGGTCGTACTATACCGTAAACAACAACCAGGGCATATCAACGGACAGATTACAGACAACGAAGGGCAGCCTTTGGCTGGAGCTAACATCCGTGTGATCGAACTGAACAAAAGTATCAGTGCCAATCATGACGGTAATTTCTCCCTGAGCGTGCCATCGGGAACCTATTCTCTGGATATTACCTACGTTGCTTATCAAACACAACGAAAAACAGGAATAGTAGTAGCACCGGGAGGGAATGCCGTCGTAAATATTACCTTGATAGAAGAGATTGGCGCATTGAACGAAGTGGTAGTAGTGGGTTATGGAAAGCAGAAGAAAGTAAATCTGACAGGTTCGGTAGCGTCTATAAGTGGTGAACAGTTGGAAAGAAGGCCTATTGTCTCCACTTCTACCGCGTTACAAGGACTTGCAGCGGGCGTTACTGTTACCTCGCAAACCGGATCTCCCGGCGACGATGGTGGACAAATACGTGTTCGTGGAGTAAATTCATTCGGCGGTTCAGATAGTTCGCCTCTTGTATTGATTGATGGTATAGCAGGGTCAATTGATATGATCGACGTTAATTTGATTGAATCGATTTCGGTATTGAAAGATGCAGCCTCGGCTGCCATATATGGTTCTCGCGCCGCAAATGGTGTCATCTTAATTACTACCAAACGCGCTACTGATGGTGAATTTTTAGTCAATTATAAAGGGTATGCGGGTTGGCAGGAAGCAACTAGAATTCCAGAAGTTACTGATGGTCTAACCTTTATGCGGGTCTTTAACGAAGCCAATCAAAACGACAATGGTGACGTTTTATATAGTGACGCAGCAATTGAAGAATTCAAAGAAAAATATGCAGCCGATCCAGGTAATTTTGATTGGCAAAAAGCGATATTAAACGGCTCCGGATTCACCAATAACCATTTTGTTTCTTTAACGGCAAATGCTGGTAAAATACGCGTAATGCCATCGGTAGGTTATGTAAGCCAAAACGGAATCATAAAAAATACTGGCTTCAAGCGTTACGTAGTGCGCAATAATATGGATATTACGCCAAACGACAAGTTTTCCATGAAATTCGACATCGCTCTAACCAACGGCGATAGACGTCAGATTGCCAATGAGGGGGATGTCTGGAATTATCTTGGACGTATGCCAACCAATATACCAATTAGGCGAAATGGCTTATGGTCAGAGGGGTGGGTTAACAAGAACCCTGTAGCTTTTATCGAAGACGGCGGAAACAAAAAAGTAAACAACATAGAGCTCTTTGGTAATCTTAATATAAATTTCAAACCGGTAGAATGGCTATCCCTCACAGGAATCATTGCTCCCAGGTATCGTACGAGTAACTCACATACTTTTGTTAAAAGCGTCATGACCTATAACGACGATGGTACCGAAGCAGGGGCGGCAAATACTTTTACCGAGTTAACGGAGACCGGGTATCGCTACCTTTTTGGCAACTATCAGTTTTTGGCGGCTACCTCCAATACCTGGAACGATCATACTTTTAAATTTTTGGCAGGTACTTCGCGTGAAACCTATGATGAAAAATACCTAATGGGATATCGGCGAAACTTTACATATGACACTTACGAAGTGTTAACAGCCGGTGCCAATGATGAAACAAAAGACAATAATGGCACACATGATCAATGGTTATTGGTTTCCGCTTTCGGTCGGTTCAATTACGATTATAAAGATCGCTATTTATTCGAAGCAAATTTTCGTTATGATGGTACCTCTCGCTTCATCAAGAGAAACCGATGGGCTTTCTTTCCTTCTTTCTCGGCGGGCTGGCGTATATCCGAAGAATCTTTTATGACTGGATCAAAAAATACGATCAATCAATTAAAGTTACGCACTTCTTGGGGTAAACTGGGTAACCAAAATATTGGTAGCTCTTATTATCCTTTTACGGAAACGCTGGCCGTTGGCAGTATCTCAATGGCTGATAAAATTTACCAGCTGGTTACCTTAAACACCATGGCCAATCCAGATCTGAGATGGGAAGAAACCACCATGACGGGTATAGGGATAGACGCTGTTTTATTTAAGCGATTTTCGGTTACGGCCGATTGGTATAAGAAAAATACTGACGGAATTTTGCTGACTTTGAATACCTCACAATTGATCGGCCTAAATTCTCCTTATCAAAATGCTGCAAAAGTCCGTAACACGGGCTGGGAGATCAGCAGCCGATATGATAATCAATGGGGCGATTTTAAATTGGGTGTTGGGCTTAACCTTTCGGATGTCAAAAATGAAATTACAGACATGAAAGGTCAGACCTCCGGAAGCTTGCTGCGGCAACAGGAAGGATATGCCGTAAACTCCATCTATGGTTATATTGCCGATGGGCTATATCAATCACAAGACGAGATTGATGCAGGCCCTACACAATTCGGTACATTACATCCAGGAGATATAAAATATAAAGACCTGGCTGGCGCATTTGATGAAAAGGGCAATGCAATACCCGATGGAATAATCAATGATGATGATAAAACAATTATTGGAAGTACAATCCCTCGATATACCTATGGCTTGAATCTGGATTTCGGATGGAAGGGTTTCCGCTTGGGCGCTTTTCTTCAAGGAGTAGGTAAAGTAGATGGTTACCTAAATTCGCACTATGTTATACCGGCCGTCAATTCGAGTGCTATAAAAACATGGCAACTCGATTATTGGACGGAAGAAAATAGAGATGCCACTTTTCCACGTGTTTCAATCACCTCAGCAAATAATTCGCAGAATTCGAATTTTTGGATGAAAAGTGCGGCTTATGTGCGATTGAAAAATATACAGATCGGTTATGCCTTGCCTAAAAATATACTCAAAAAAATCGGTGTTAGTGATTTATACCTATATGTGAATGGTCAGAATCTATTTACAGGTACCGATTTCTGGCAGGGTTATGACCCAGAGGTAGCATATGACGCCGGAGCGGCAGACGGTGTATCATTGGGTGGAGCAGCTTATTACCCGCAAGTAAAAGTTTATTCATTTGGTATTGATGTCAAACTCAGATAATTGGTTATATATATGTCAGCTATACGCGCATATAGAACCAATTTTATCGATCGCCCATTGACCGCTAAGAAAACAATTTTAAAGATGAAATTTAGAAGAATGATCAACATAAAAAAAACTTTCCTAGGTGTAACCACAGTGGCTACTTTGCTACTTAACGGATGCGAACTGGATAAATTTCCATTAAACGGCCCCACTAGTGGCACTTTTCCTGCAACAGAAGATGAAGCTACCATGGGATTGTATGGTGCCTACAAAGGTTTGACCCAGTTGGATGCCGCAAGTACGCCTATTCTGCATGTGATGGATAATATAACTGATATAGGCTACGCTCGCCCAGGAAATAACTATACCTCTCCCATAACCAGCTCACTGACAACAGATAACGCGCTCGCTACGAAGCCTTGGGAGGTTCATTATAAAACCATTGCCCGTTGCCATTCAGTGCTCGATAATTTGGAGAACATCAAAGCAGAAATGCCAGAAGATACCTACTATCAGCTTGATGCAGAGCTACGTGTTATTCGAGCTTACTGTTATTCTCAACTAATTGAATTATATGGTGACGTGCCGCTTGTACTTCATGCGCTTGACCTAAATAATAGTAGTTTACCACGCGCGCCGAAAAACGAAATTCAGCAATGGATTATCGATGAAATGACCGAAGTGGCCGATCGTCTTCCGGTGTCTCAAACCCAATATGGCAATGTAAGGGTAGGAAGGGTAGCAGCCTATATGCTTAAGGCGCGTCTGGCATTATATAGCGAACAGTATAGCGTTGCCGCTGAAGCTGCAGCCCAGGCGATAGCGCTAGCAGAAGGAGTTTATGAACTTACACCTTTCGATGCGTCACTAGCTCACTGCAACAAAACGCACGCTGCAGGAGAACCCGCATGCTCCAATATTTTTGGTTACGCAGGATACAAATCCAGTAAAGAGTGGATATGGGTGGCAGAATATAATCAAAACATAAGTGGAAACACCCATAATCAAGGTTATTATATGGCTTCCCGTTTAGGTAAAGGTGCTAGTTATTGGGGCCCCACGCAGAATTTAATGGATTCTTTTCAAGCAATTGATGGTTTGCCCATAGATGAGTCACCTCTCTATGATCCTACTAACCCTTTTGTTAATCGCGATCCTCGCCTAGATATGTATTGTGCACGTCCTCATGCACGTTTAATGGGCATACAATATGAACCCAATACCAGTTTTAGCAAAGTAAACAACTATTGGCCGGTTATCGATGGTCAAAGCAATATCCCTTCATCTGTAAGCAATACGGATGCTACGAATGCTTATAGATCTTTTAGCGGGTATTTATGGAGAAAGCATACTGATAATACTGATTATGCTATTAATTCAGCTTCTGGGGTGTCTGATTTAAACGTGGGTATATTCCGTTATGCAGAATTGCTGTTAATTTATGCAGAAGCAAAAATAGAAGCGAATGACATTGATGCATCGGTGTTCGAAGCCATTAACCAAATTCGTAGCCGTGCTGGCATGCCTGCTATTTCGATGAATCTTACACAAGCTGATTTACGTACAGCATTGCGTTATGAGCGTAAGATTGAACTGTGCAACGATGGATTGCGTTGGTATGATATTCGTCGTTGGAATTTAGCACCGCAGATTATGAATGGATACCTCTATTTAAACCGATCGGCTAATGTCTGGACAAAAGATGTACTCATTGATATTGATGAAAATTATTCGCCCATCTATAACCACGGTAAAGCGATTGAATACTTTAATACCCAGGAGGTAGTTTATCGGGATAACAAAGATGAATGGTGGCCCGTACCGCAGACTGAACGCGATGCAAACAAGAATCTAACACAGAATCCTGGCTATTAACAATAATTTGGTCAATACCTACAATATTTTAACAGAATAGCTATATATAACAATAAAAACACATATTATGAAGAAGGTCTTTCGGTATTTAATATTGGCTGTGTTCGCCTTATTATCAATTGATAGTGCTTTTGCGCAAACAGCTTACCCAAAGCCAGTACTAGAACAAAAAGGGTCATGGTCGTTGATTATGATGCCCGATGTCCAGAATTATGTAAAGTGGGGCAGAAACCAGCCGATATTGGATTTGATGATGGCATGGATTGAAGAAAATGTCGACTCACTGAATATTAAGATGGTAGTATGTACAGGCGATTTAGTTGAACAAAATGATATTATCAACAGAGGCTATGACGGTGATCAATCGGCACAACGTCAATGGGAAGTGGTAGCAAATTCATTCTCCAAACTCGATGGGAAAGTCCCTTACATTGCAGCAACGGGAAATCACGATTATAGCATCGATAAAAAAGGCAACCGGACATCGCGTTTTAGCGAGTTTTTTAAGATTGATAAAAATAGCTTGAACCGAAAGGTGATTGTGCAAAACAGCACAAACGAGATAGGAGAACCAACCTTAGAGAATTCGGCGTATGAGATAAAATCGTTAAATGGGAAAGATTATCTATTCATGACCATTGAATTTGCTCCCAGGGATACTGTTTTAACTTGGGCTAAAAAAATTGCCGATATGGAGCAGTACAGAAATCACCGTATTGTTCTTTTAACACATGCCTATTTAAATAATAAAGATAAGCTCACATCAGGCGATATGAAATGGTTCACATACGAACCTTATTCTATTAATAATATTATTCAAAAGTCGGCTTCCATAAAATTGCCATATTCCAATAATGGGCAGCAGATATGGGAAAAACTCATACAGCCGGCTTCGAATATTGAAATGGTGTTGTGTGGCCATATTTCAGGAGAAGGATATCGGAACGACAAAAACGCGGCTAATAAATCTGTGCATCAGATACTCTTTGATGCGCAGTCGATGGGGGGCGGCCATCGTAACGGAAACGGCGGAGATGGTTGGCTTAGAATATTGGAGTTTTTCCCTGATAATAAAACAGTAAAAGTCAAGACATTTTCTCCATTTTTTGGTGCGTCTCCCACTACACAGCAGTTTGCGTGGAAAAAAGATGCGCGAAATGAGTTTATATTAGAACTTGATTAATACTGTTTAGAAACAAAAATAGACTAGAGAGGCCTCCTATACGGCCTTTCTAGTCTAAGATATACTAAGACTTTCGTAAGTTCAATATTGGTAACAATGCAATAGTTCACATCTACAAACAGCTTTAAAAGAGTTTTGGTATTAGAAACGGTGTTTTAAGCTTATACTGTGTATATGGCTCCCCAAGTCTTAATACCACTTCAAACTCCTCGAAATATTTAATATAGAAGATATGAGCAGGTATCACAATGAACAGATTAAATAGAAAAAAATAAGTAGAATGCGCCATTAATCCAACACCTAATAACATGAGATAGTAACCCAATGCCATGGGGTTTCTTATTTGGTTATATACTCCTTTAGCTACCACACGTCTGGAAAACTTAAAGGCCATTGCCCCTGAACCTATTTTAGCCAACAGTTGACTCGAAGCTAAACCATAATACATCCCGATTAGCACTAGTATGGCTCCCGACACCTTTAAAAAGGTTCTTTCTGGTAAAGACATCAAACTTAATATTGTGTCCAAATTGGATAATCCAGGATAAATCAAGCACATCCCGCTGGGTAAAACGAGGAAAAACCAAAAACAAAAATGAACTAACCTGATTGGTTTTTTAGCAAATGCTAAATTTGGTTTCCTTCTAATTCTCTTCCCTGAGAAAAATGTAGTTAGCGTAAAAATGAACACTCCGATTAGTTGAAATAAGATAGTTTCCATATTAGTTCGGCTTATTTTTATATAATATCCTGACTATAGCAATTACTTTTTTTGTGCAACCATCAATATAATAACGGGTATTAGTCCTAGTGGAAAACCACTTGGCTCCAATAGGAGACTGTTCACAAGCACCCACAATAGCAGCACCCATGCCAGATAGTTTGGAAGTCGGTCTCTTATTCGTGCTGCTCGTATAATTAACAGGCCCAATAAGAATAATGGTACCATAAAACTGCCAGGTAGCGCCCAAAATTCAAAATTCAGCTTGAGGGCAGCAATTGTTTGAGGATTCGCATATTCCCAGAGGGCTCCTGATGCCCAGGCATCCCAGCTATGGCAAGTAACTACGCTCCAAAAAACAAAATGTAATAAACAGATACCTATCAGCATCCATCCAGCCCATCTATATAAAGTGGCAGCTTTAGTCGTTAATAGCTCTTGCCGCAAATATCGTGTTTTGTCATCCATATTTTTGATTTTTATGATAATTCAAACTAAAGGCTCATACTCAAAATATCCTTAACTGCATGTTCAACTTTAGGAAAAAGGAAGGTATAGCCGCTGGCAAGCAAGCGTTGAGGAACTACCCACCGGCTTTTTAAAATAAGTTCAGTTTCCGTACCTATGAGCCAAGCGCCGAGCTCAAGCATCCAAGCTGGAGAGGGGAGGCCAAAGGGTACACCATAAGCTTTTCTCAATGTGCTCATCAGTATTTCATTTTTAACGGGTTCCGGTGCTGTGCAGTTGATGATCCCTGCGAGCCCATCATGCTGCATGATCCAGTCAATAGATCTGGCGGCATCCTGTTCGTGTACCCAAGAAACGTATTGCTGACCATCTCCTTGCTTACCGCCTAACCCACACTTAACAAGGTTTAACAACCGTGGAAAAGCAGCATCCTGTTTGCCAAATACAATTCCCATTCGCAACGCTACTTTTCGAGTATCGGGGGTAGTTGCTTTGAAAAAGACATCTTCCCATTGCCGACAAACGTCAATTGAAAAACCATAACCTATTTCTCCGGTATCTTCGTCCTGTGGTCGGTCTTCAGCATGTCTATAAATCGTTGCTGACGTTATATTGATCCAAAGTTTCGGAGGGTTTTCCATTGTTTCAATAATTGTCCCAATCAGCTTAGTTGGCGTAATCCTGGAGCTGATGATTTCTTCTTGATTTTTTTTGGTATATCGACAGTTTACATTCTTTCCGCATAAATTTATTAGCATATCAGCTGCACCGAGATAATCCTTCCAATCGCCGGCTGTCTTTCCGTCCCAAACGATTGTTTTAACGTTTTCTTTTTGTGCTCGATGGCGTCTGCTCAATATGATGATTTCTTCGGTAATTGGCTTGAAATATGCGGTTAAAACACTGCCAAGGTAACCGTTACCTCCGGCAAGAACTATTTTTTTATATTTCATTTTTACTATGTAAAAAGGATGAAAAGAAGCATTACAAAACGGAAAAAAGCCCAGCTTATGGTTAATGTCCAACCAATAGTATTTAATTGTTAATGGATTTGTTTGGCATAATGCTGTGCTCTATTGCGCAGTTCCGGCTTCTTTCAATGCTAACGTCATGTATCCAATATTGATTAGGTAGAACCCTACCACCAGCAATTTATTGACACTGTCTGCCAGCGCTGTATTACCACGAAAAATATCTACTAGGAAAATTCGGCCGTTTTTAAATAAAACGTTGGCAACCCAAATAGTTAATGCTACACTAACCAAAAAATATACAGCATAAGTTAAAATAAAGTAGTTCATGATCTTTGTGTTTTATTGTTAATACTTATTGAATTTTCAGAAAAAAATGAAAGATTATTCTAAAAAAATATTCTACTTGAATATTTTAAAAATCGAACCCCAAAACCAATTCTCTTCAGCTTTCAGCATGGTGTCTAATGTTTTATCTACATTTTTGGCTAACTTGTTTATGTCAGTTACCGATTTATTAAATGTTTTGTATTCAGCATCATTTTTGTTTCCTTCGACTTTAGAAAGCTCATCCAGTATTTTCAGAACAGGATCTAGTTCTCTTTTTCTTCGTTCTTTAGCAACTTGACGTGCGATATTCCAAGTATCTTTATCCGCATAAAAGTATTCCTTTCGTTCACCGGCCTTATGTTGCTTCTCCACCAGACCCCAGCCAATCAAATCCCGCAAAGTCATATTAGCATTTCCTCTTGAAATACTTAAGGATTCCATGATTTCTTCAGTTGTCAATGCCTCTGGAGATATAAGTAACAAAGCGTGAACTTGGGCCATCGTTCGATTTATCCCCCATTCTGAGCCCAATTTACCCCATGCCTCGATGAATTTTCTTTTTGCTTCTGCTAGTTCCATGGATCAAAGGTATTACTATTTATTAAACTTTCAAAATATTTTGAAAGTTTAATAATATTGAAAGGTGAAATAATGATGTAGTCTTTTTCTTCGTCATAATCCAGATACCAGGATGTCTATTTCGCTGATTATTTCGCCAACTCCGCCAAATAGTACTGGAGGTTGATCCTTCCCGTGGATAGCTTTGAATAAAAATATTGTTATGAAACGATTAATGAAGATACACAGCAAAAAACTGATTTTACTTTTTCTCTTTATTGTAGTTGTTTTTTTGGGAGTAGTGCAGTTGAATAATCAACCTTTAGAAGGTAGGCCGGTGACCGGTGAGATCAGCGCCCCGCGGGAAATCGTCGCTATTCTGGAACGGTCATGTTATAATTGCCATTCTAATAAGATGACACTAAATTGGTATGACAAGCTCGCTCCGCTTTCTTGGATAGTTAAAAAGGACGTAGAACGGGCAAGAGAAGCAATGAATTTTTCCGAATGGGAAAATATTTCCGACGATGCACATGTCGGCAAAATGTGGGCTATATTAAATATGGTCAAAGCAGAAAAGATGCCACTTAAAGGCTATACACTTTTACACCCAGAAGCGAAAGTTTCAGCTGCTGAATTGGACATCATTAAAAATTATGTTCTGTCATTGACGCATGAGAAAATTGCTGATAAGAATAAGATAACGACAGATTCAAAAAAGAGGACCGAACCTACTAAGCGAAATATTCCTAAAACTATACCTCAATCGCCTAATGGGATCACTTATACGGACGAGTTTAAAAACTGGAAAGCGATCAGTATGAGTACTTTGTATGATAATTCAATGCGTGTTATTTACGGGAATGATATAGCGGTGCAAGCAATAGAAAAAGAAGAATTTCATCCCTGGCCGGATGGTGCCATAGTGGTGAAAGCAGTTTGGGAACAAGTAGAGAACGAGTATGGAGAGGTAAGAGCGGGTAATTTTTTAAATGCACAATTTATGGTAAAAGACGCCGAAAAGTTTAAAGATACCGAAGGTTGGGGTTTTGCTAAATTTTCTACAAATGAATTAATCCCCACAGGAAAAACAGCTCTGTTTGCCGCACAATCGTGTATTGCCTGCCATCGTCAACTTGCCAAAGAGACCGGCTATTTATTCAACGTACCATTAAAGGTCAACCCTAAGAAATAGAAATCATTATTATCATCAAAGACTTCATATAACCATTATAAAAACAAAAAACAGATGAAATCAATCTTTTTAACTTTACTGACTAGCCTTACACTGCTTGTATTAGCTTGCAATACAGGTAAGGAAACAAGCGAATACACGCGCATCGTATTTAACGCTGATAGTTTACGGGTCATTTCATCTTCCGTAAACAAAAAATTGGAAACGATGTCTTTGTTGTATGGCAACGACAAAGCCTACCGAGCCATGATGGATTCGAGTAGCACGCACATGTTAGGTGAAGTTTATAAATTCGTTACCTGGCGATACCATGATAACCCATTTTTTTATGGCAGTAAGATAAACGGAGAATTATTGAGTGTAGAGTCTATCTATATTCGTGAGAACGGCGCAGTTGACTATAAAATTGAAAAAGGTAGTCCAGGGCCTGTAAACAATAGCAAGTTAAATCAAACTGAAAGAATAAGATACATTCTAGCCTATAAGCCGTCTCCATTGCCCTGATGCTATTTGGAGATAAATGCGAAGCTCTTTCATAGGATAATCGATTAAAGCAAGTATGTCAAATCTTGCGTTCATTATCAGCTGATCAAAAATATAACCAATAAATGATAATCAAAATACAGAAGCCATGATGAAAAAAATAATTTTAGTTACAGCGGGGTTGATATTAAGCCTCTCTGTTAGCAGTCAGATACTTAAAAAAGAAAAATGGAACCAGGAGAAATCTGTCTCTCCAGAATTTCTATTACGCACTCGCAAACAAATTGCGTCTACAACAAGTTTAAGTGGTACTTGGGAGGCTTTTTTACCGCGTTTTGCAGTAAGTCAACTTATGCCAAAAAAGTTCAGCATACCTACGGTGAACCCCTTTTACGCAAATGAGGATGCTGTGAAGCAGGAGCCTATTGTGGAGCTCAGAAAAGCGTATGTTTTCGATAGCGAAGAATACTGGGAGAAAAAAGCGATATTTCAACAAAAAATAAAGCTAATCGGTGGATTAACCTTTAGAGGAAGTATCGAAGTGTTAGCCTGTGATGATGAACTCTTTCATTCGCCAGAAACCGCTAATTTCTCTGTTCGTCTTCATTAATAGCATAACGGTTGATATCAGAGGTGATCGCAACCACCTCTTCTAAATCAGTAAACAAAAAAACTGCTCGTTTTTTCGAGCAGGTTTTTTTGTAATAGAACAGGCCACTAAATTCATGTATCTCCAAGGAAAGAGGTAAGGGTATATACCTTGCAAACGTTCCGCTTGTTATGGAAGATCATACCATGATAACAAAATAGTAATTTCATTATCTTTCTGATGATGCAAGTGTTGCAGGGAGAGATATCCTATTAGCAGCAATAATTTCTCCGTTGAATTCACGTTGAACAAAACCAACAAGCTCCCAATCATGTTGGCTGAAGTCATTTGGAAGTTCCATCTTTATTGGTCTTTTATTGTAGTTTTCCAGTGGCAAGCTTAATAATTTCCTTACGATTTGTACGTGCGATAGTTTTCTGCCTGTGTTTTCACCTGCTTTAATGTCGCTATGAGCAACTTTCTGTACTAATGCCAGCACCAGCTCAGTGTTCTTTTCCAAAAGTTTTGCTTCCAATTGGATATCGAGCATCCTATGGTCAATGTGGCTATCTATCTTTAATGTTTGATCGTTTTTTTGCAATAAATTGGTTGAAATTGCTTTCAGGATTGCACCCTGGTCAGTGCCAACATGCTGCGTTTTCCCATTAATAACAACTTGAGGGGTATATTGCACTTGGAGACGAAACCAATTGCGATATTGATACTGCCGATTGGAATAATCTGGGTTGCTAAAGCGGTCTTTCCAGCCTTGGCGATCCCAATAATCTACATGGAACGACAATATGTATATTTGTTTGTTTTTGTTGCCTGCCTGGATTTTTTCCATCAGCTCGTCTGCTGGAGGGCAGCTAGAACAGCCTTCAGAAGTGAAGAGCTCTACTACAGCAAAGCCTGCGCTATTTTTAGTGTTCTGAATTTTTTCGATTGTTTTTCGGTGACGCATATCGATAAATGCCACTGTCACAACTACCATCACGGCTAAGCCGCCAGCTAAGATCATTACTTTGATTGATTTCATATAGTTCGTTTTAATGTATACTATTGATACAATTCAAAAATATTTCTTTAGCACTAGCGCCTAAAAGGATAAATACCTCAAGTCGTCGAACTTAGTCCCGAAATAGACATATAAGCGTTCAATATCTTTTAGTGATCAACGATCGAGCGGTAGTATAAGCGAGTTGAGGTAACGAAGAACACGCCCAGGTTTTAGATGAACATAGAGATAATCAATTGGTCGGTTTTTATAGGCCTTTTGATGCCTACTAATTCTTACTAGCGATTTTCAAGCCAGTTTAAAAAAGCCGTTGTTTTTTCTTTTCCAATCAATAATTTATCTGGTGTTGCTATTGTCAGTCTAACAAATAGTT
>DATMSZ010000141.1:0-3611 GCA_035565175.1 Pseudosphingobacterium sp. | reverse complement strand
GATATTTCTTTCTTTCCAGCTATTTATTATTAATGTTTGTACGATTTCCTGAGACTCTTTGTCTAACGTAATAAGCGGTTCGTCCAATAGAATAAGGGCTGGGTTTCCCAAAAAAGCCAATATTAAAGAAAGTTTCTTAATCATCCCTGAGGAATAAGAACCCATTGGTGTATTAATGTAGGTATGTACATTTAGCGTATCTAATAAAAAATCTACCTGTTCCCTCTCCGCTTGCTTTGCCTTTGCAAAAAGATCGATCAACTCCTTACCTTTTAAGAAGGTGGGAAACAAGGGTTCAGCCTCTCCCATATTTACTAAGCGACGGTATTCGACAGGCGATTGCTTTAAGTCGATATCATTAAAGGCTATATTTCCTTTAAAGGGTTCTATTCCTCCAAGCACCTTAAGTAAGGTGGTTTTACCAACGCCATTGTGTCCCAGAAGCCAAAATATTCCATTTGGAATCGAGAACTGATCGATTTCTAAGATAGTTTTTGATCCATAAGATTTTGAAAGGTTGGCTAAATTTAGCATATGTATTAAGACCCTTGAAAGCCTAAAAAGTTACATATTTGTTGGATAATCGTAACAGTATTCATCTATAGATGTTTAGGCGTTTGACCGTTTTTTTAATTCTTTTGATGTTTAGGGGAGCGGATTTTTGTTTGTCTTTTCCATACTGCTCAATTCCAATTCAAGTGCTTTCGTACTTTTTTGTATTTCAATTAGGGAAATTATCAGCGATATAGTGAAAAAGATAAGGCTTAATCCAAAAAGCATTTCGGCCCAGAAGAGCCAGTTCATAAATATGAAAAACATACAGATCACACAACTTACAAAACTTAATACGCCATATGTTTGCATATGTTTGATTAACTGAAGCCGATATCTTAAATTTTGAATCTGCCCATGGATAACACCACTTTGATTGTTTTCGAGGTATTTGGCATGTAAACTTCTTACTAAACTAGCAAGCGCTAAGAAACGATTAGTATAAGCAAGCATAATAAGGCTAATTGCCGAGAATAGCAGAGCAGGCGTGGTAATTGTGATCATTTTCAATATTTTAAGTGAATAACTAATAAGTAGGATTATTGTTTATTCAACCGTGATTCTTCTAAATCTAAGTTGTGTTCCAGCTGGCGAAGAACGTGATCGTCGTATTTTTTTTCTTTTCGTAATTTCTCCAGCCCTTCTCGTCTATGGGTTACTAATTCAAGCATAATACGTCTATATAGCATTCGCACGGAGATCAATTTTTCTTTTTTCTCTTGCTCTTGCGATGAACTTTCAGTTGCATCGATACTTCTTTGTAATTGTTCTTTTATTCGACCTATGGTGGGATGTTCTTCCATCTCCCGGTCATAATTTTTATCTAAGTATTTAATGCTCGATTTCGCGAGTTGTAAACGAATAGCTTCCACCTGATCTTCGGTAGGCACATAATCGTCTATTTCTTCTATTTTAAGTACCTTTAAAAACAGAGGTAAGGTAAGGCCTTGGAACACCAGCGTTATCAAGATAACTACAAAGGTGATAAATAATATTAAGTTGCGGTGAGGAAAGGCTTCACCACTTTCTAAAGTGAGCGGAATAGCTAATGCCGAAGCCAATGAAACCACGCCACGCATGCCTGCCCATCCAATAGCGAAGGGTAATTTAAATCCCGGACTTTTTTCTTTAGTACGTATTCTATTGCTTAGGAGGCGTGGTAGGAAGGAGGCTAAATAAACTAAGAGAAGGCGCAATATAATTACTATGGCACTAATCATAAGCGCGTACTGGATGGCTTCTTTTTTTGAATATCCCTCCAGTCCGTCCATTATAACAGGTAATTCCAACCCAATCAGTATAAATACAAAACCATTTAATAAAAAGCCTACGGTAGCCCATACCTCGGTGGCTTGTATACGAGTATGGTAATTTAGGAAATCCTTCGACCTGAAAGATAAAAATAGACCACCGCTTACAACCGCCAATACTCCTGACCATTTGAAGGACTCTGCAACGAGGTACATTAAATAAGGAGCTATTAAGGTGATTGGGGTGGTTATGTTGGACGATTTTGCCAAATAGCGAAGTACAAAATAAAGTATATGAGCGATAACCAATCCAACAATCACACCCATTAGGGAAAGGGTGGCAAAGTCAATAGTTGCTTCCTGTAAAATAAAATGGCCAGTTAAAATAGATGCTAATGCAAAACGGAAAACCGTGAGGGAGGCGGCGTCGTTCACTAAACTTTCACCTTCCAAAATCGCTAAACCTCGTTTGGGCATGTTGACTCCTTTTAATACAGAGGTTGCTGCTACAGCATCTGGAGGTGAAATAATTCCCCCTAACAAAAATCCCATCGCAAGCGTAAAGCCAGGGATAATGAGCACTGAAAAATACGCTACTGCTAAAGAGGTAAATAAGACCAAGCCAAATCCCAACGATAAAATAGAACGGCGCCACTTCCAGAAATCGTTCCATGAAGTATACCAAGCAGCTTCAAAGAGTAAAGGCGGTAAAAAAATTAAGAACACTAAATCGGGGTTAATACTTATTTCGGGCATTCCTGGAATAAAACTTATGCCTAAACCACCAATAACTAATAGAATAGGATAAGATATTTTTAAACGCTGGCTTAATAAGTATAGCATAGCCATTGCAAAAAACAAGGCCAGGATTAGTAAAAGGTTCTCGTGAATCATACAGTAAAAATAATATTTAAGTGTTAACTATCAAGTATCAAGATGTGAGTATCAAGTATCATGATAGAGGTATTACGGAAGCCTTGTGTCTTATGTCTGGCGTCTTGCATTTTATATCTCTATTTTTCATCTTGACACTTACAATAACTTTAGCTAAGTTTGCTGCGATGAAACGCTTAGCTATCATATTACTGGTGCCGATAATGCTGTTACAAAGCTGTGCTGGTTTATTTATGATGACTGTTTTTTACGCGAATAGGGATTACATTGCAAAAAACCTTTGCGATTATCGTAATAGACCTGTGAGTACCTGTGGTGGATCTTGTGTGTTAACAGAAAGTTTGAAGAAGGAACAGGAGAGAGAAGAGAAACAACCGGAGTTAAAGTTTAAAGAAATACAGCTGCTATTGAATCACACAATAAGTGCCCTTACAAAAACACCGGTAATGGTAACAATTCAGCACTCTTATGCAACCTATGTTAAACCAATATATACTATTCAATTTACTTCAACTATTTTCCATCCGCCACTAGCCTAATCTTCGTTAAACTTGGTCTCTCTATTTGAGACATCGTCTGCTTTATCAAAAGGTCTAGTAAAGAAAACTATTGGCACAACTGACGCAAAGTGATAAAACATATCACCTATGCCATCTTTTACGCAATGGGTGTCCAATTCCGCTGATGACGATTTAAACAGACAGCATATCCGATAATCATTTTTACGAATTACGGCAGAATTTTATCCTTTATTATAAACATTTACTTAATGAGTAATTGTGTTTAATAGATTTATATCAATTGTTTTATTTATTACACTGGTATTTCAATGCCTTTGTAGTTTAGGTGTGTTAGCTTGGTTTCAGGCAAACCAGTCGTACATTATCGCTGAACTTTGTGAAAACAGAGATAAAC
>DATMSZ010000140.1:0-4068 GCA_035565175.1 Pseudosphingobacterium sp. | reverse complement strand
AAATCATGGTTACAACTACAAGAAACTAATGTTATAGAAGAGGATTTACTTGAAATTATTTCCATTACGAGCCGTAAACTAGTTAAAAACTCACTCAAGTGGGTATCACAATTATATCCTTATTGCGGTATGTCTGCAGCTAAGCCGAGGGAGGAAATCAATAGGGTATGGCGAAATATATTTACGGCCAGTCAACACAGTATTTTTCTTTAATACAATACTTTATCTCAAAAAAAACCTTACATTTAAAACAATTGTCTGTTAAAATCCTTTATAAGATAACATTCTTTAGAAGAATAATATGTTCAATCTCGATAATAGATATTAAATATGGGCAATGTTTTCCAATAGAATGCTAATATTCATTCACTATCCATTTTATTTATGAAGGTTGTATATTTAAGTACGTATGTACCAAGAGAGTGTGGTATAGGTACTTTTACCAATAATTTATTAGAATCAGCTAGAGATATTAAACAAGAAGTTGATATAGATTATGAGGTTGTTGCTATTAATGATACTGGCCAACTGTACTCATACCCACCAGAAGTAACATTTATCATACAACAGGAAAATCAGGAAGAATATCTGGCTGCATCAGATTATATTAATGATACTGCAAGTTGTTGCGTCCTAGAGCATGAATACGGAATTTTCGGAGGACAAAGTGGTATATATATTCTACCGCTGTTGAGCAGATTACGTATACCACTTATTGTAACACTTCATACAGTTCTTGAAAAGCCATCTTATAATGAGCGTGCTGTCTTAACGGAAATCTGTAAAATGGCCTCTACGATCGTGGTGATGAGTAATAAGGCTATAGGCTTATTGCAAAGAGTATATAATGTTCCTATAGAGAAGATTGCATATATTCCTCATGGAGTGCCTGTATTTCATCAACCACAAGTAGCAGCTAAAGAGCATCTTAATTTAGCAAATAAAGAGATTTTATTGACATTTGGATTTATTGGTCGCAATAAAGGTATTGAAACGGTCATAAAAGCCCTTCCAAAAGTGATCAGCAGATTTCCTAATGTTCTTTATATTGTACTTGGAAAAACACATCCAAATGTTTTGAAACATTCTGGAGAAGAATATAGAATCTATCTTGAAAATCTTGTTGACCAGTTGTCTTTAAATCAGCATGTTTTATTTATTAATGAATTTATCGATCAAGAAGGTCTATTAAGCTATTTATCCGCCTGTGATATTTATATAACCCCCTATATAAATGAAGCGCAGATTACAAGTGGAACACTATCCTATGCCATTGGGGCCGGAGCTGCAGTTTTATCTACTCCATATTGGCATGCCAAGGAACTATTAAAAGATGGAAAAGGTAGGCTATTCGGTTTTAAAGATATAGATGGTTTAAGTTCTTTATTAACAGAATTGTTAGGTGATCCAACGAAGCTAAAAGAGCTAAGAGAAACGGCCCAGTACTACGGACAACAAATAACATGGCCAAAAATAGCCGAAAAATATGTAAATATTTTCAATAGAGTTGCCTCTGCTGTTCGCATTCATACACCCAAAAAGAGCGTTGAATTAAATTTAGAAAAACTTCCTGCCTTTAGTTTGGAACATATTAAACGATTGACAAATCACGTAGGTATTATTCAGCATGCTACCTATGCACTTCCAAACTATAAGGAGGGATATTGTTTGGACGATAATGCAAGGGCCCTTCTTATTTCATTAATGGCCTATAAGGAATATAAAGATACTACAGCCTTAAGTTTAATACCAACTTACTTAAGTTATATTCATTACATGCAAAGAGAAGACGGGAAATTTCAAAACTTTCTTGGTTACGATAATGGATTCTTAGACAAAATAGGTTCAGAAGATTCTTTTGGAAGAACAATTTGGGCACTTGGTTATTTATTTAACAGTGCACCATACGATGGTTATTATCAGTTAGGCAATGAAATGTTTTTTAAGGCTGCTCAAAATTTTGATGCTTTACGCTCTATACGGAGTATCGCCTATACCATTATGGGAATATGTTTTTATCTTGAATATAAGCCCAATGATGAAGGAATGATCGAAAGAATGAGGAATTTAGTCCAGCGGCTGATAGATGAATATAATGCCAGCACTTCCGAACAATGGCATTGGTTTGAACCGCTATTAGCTTATGATAACGCCATTTTACCTCTTTGTTTATTACAAGCGGCCAAATTTTTAAATGACGACATAGTGACTTCAGTGGGTTTGAAAACAATGACTTTTTTGGAAAACATCACATTAAAAAGCGGATATTTATCTATCGTTGGAAATCAACAATGGTATCATAAAGATAAAAATGTAAGTAAATTTGGGCAACAACCCTTAGATGTGCTGGCAACTGTACTTATGTTCAATCAGGCTTTTCAGTTAACTGGCCAAAAAGAATATCTCGAAAAAATGTATATTTCGTTTATGTGGTTTTTTGGTGAAAATGATCTTCGTATTTCACTTTATGACTATGAAACGAAAGGGTGTTGTGATGGGCTCGAAAACTACGGAGTAAATAGAAATCAAGGCGCAGAAAGCACCCTTTCCTATTTAATTGCATATGCAACTGTTCATAAAACCTTTAATAATCTCTAACAGCTGATTTTATTTCGTCGATTAGTTCATCAATGGCTATCGTGGCATAGGTAGAGGCGTGGTCTGACATTGCATAGGGTAAAATCAAGTGATTGTTGTGAATCATTGAACCACAAGAATATACAACGTTTGGCACATATCCTTCACGTTCCTTATCATTAGGACTTAGCAATGGGAGTGTCATTCTGCCAATCTCTTGATCGGGATTATCAAGATCGTATAATGAGGCACCTAGCACATATTCACGCATCGGGCCAACCCCATGAGTGATAACTAACCAGCCTTCCTTTGTTTCTAACGGTGATCCACAGTTCCCTAATTGCACAAATTCCCAAGGATGTTGGGGCGTTTGCATGAGTTTAGCTGGCTCTCTCCATACGTTAATTGTATCTGAAAAGGCTATATAATTATTTTCTCCATCCATCCTACATAACATAGCATATTTGCCATTTACTTTTCTAGGAAAAAGTGCTATACCCTTATTTTGTGCGATTTCACCGTGAAAGGGGAGTACTTTAAAATGATAAAAATCATCTGTTATTAACAATTTGGGTAGAATTGTGACGCCGTCATAAGCGGTATAAGTGGCATAATAAATAACGCTTCCATCATCTTCTTGGAATTTAACAAAACGTGCATCTTCAATTCCTCGTTTTTCGGTATCGGCAATTGGAAAAATCACCCGTTCCGAAATGGAGGTATCCAATGAAAAAGTCATTTCATAATGAGATGACGCTAGCCACATTACTTCTTGTAACAACACTTGACCTTCTTGATCTAGAGTTGTTTCCTTTTTGGTTTCTTCCACATATCTCTTTAATTCTTCATAAGTAAAGGTATCTGTAAATTTATCAGATATTACGTCATAAATTGGTCCTTGAGTACAGTGCATTTCATGAAGTTTTTTTAGAAAACTTTTTTTATGATATCGATGATTTTTTACTCGAATTGGTTTATCAAGCATATTACCAACATGTTCCAATTTTATATTAAGATCCTTATCAATTATGGCTGATCTAAAGACGATAGAAGAAACATGGCCTTCACCAGTTGCTCTAAAGCTCAAAATAATTCTTTTTTCACCATCAGCAAGTTGAGTTTGATCCAAATCTTCCACAATTGAAGGATTGAAGAAGGCCGCCGCTTCTATCGAATATTCCATCGTAAAATAGGAGCCTATTAGAAGTTTTTGTGTCTGCGTTAAGGAAGTTGGATCAATGTTCAGAAGCTGAAAACATGTAGTTAAACGGTTAAAGTGCCTTTCAAAAGTATCTACAATACTTCTATGTCTTTTTGCATATCCCCGCAACACTTGTCCCAATGTTTCTTTTTGTTTATTCTCCGGAAGACTAAGTATCCTGGATATTATTTTTATGCTTCGCTCTTCATTAATGTAAAAAAAGCGAGTAATTATTCGCTTGGAATCTGGCTGAAAAAAAATATTTTTTCTAATAATATTTATCGGCATAA
>DATMSZ010000139.1:0-3100 GCA_035565175.1 Pseudosphingobacterium sp. | reverse complement strand
ACAAATGAAGGAGCTGGTAAACGCTTATAAGCCAGAAGTGATTTTTTCAGATGGCGAGTGGGATTATTCCAGCGACACATTGAAAAGCGCCGAATTTCTAGCCTGGTTATACAACGAATCGCCTGTAAAAGAAACTGTAGTGGTAAACGATCGGTGGGGTAAAGAAACGCGCAGCAAGCACGGTGGGTACTATACTACTGAATATGATTTAGTACATGACCAAAAGGGCATCGGTGATCAAGCCGCTCATCCTTGGGAAGAAAGTAGAGGTATTGGCACATCTTATGGTTATAATCGCTTTGAAACGACCGACCATTATTTTAGTTCCAAACAGCTAATCGATTTGTTGATCGATAAGGTGAGTAATGGCGGTAATCTGTTGTTAAATGTTGGTCCAACCGCCGATGGCATGATTCCTGTTATTATGCAGGAACGCTTGTTGGATATGGGAAACTGGTTAGCCGTTAATGGCGAAGCCATCTATGGCACGCAGGCTTGGGATGGTAGACCTACGGATATGAAAGCAAAACATGTGTACTATACGCGTAAAGGCAATGACCTCTACGTGCTTTGTACTGAATGGAGCGATAAGCCAATAGTGATAAAAAATATTAAAAAGCCAAGCAACACCAATCTGTTAGGTTATACAGGCGCCATAAAAACACAACATAAAGGTGGCGAGCTTCAAATCATACCGGCAAACCTCACCCCTGCAACAACGCCCACTAATCACGCGTGGGTTTATAAATTAGAAAATGTTTTGTAATAGAGTGCTTAGGAACAGACATAAGACAAGATAATGGGGCTATATGCACATATATTGTGTCGTATATGTGTATCCAAGGCAGCATGTTAAGATATAAATTTGTACCACAACTTAAATCTTAATGTGTATGAAAATTTTTTTACCCCTGTTAGTTTTTGTTCTTTTTTATGGATGTACCAAGGATCAAGCGCCACTAGTTCCCGTTGAAATTGCCATTACAAGTAAAAGTGGTATTCTGGAGATCCATTATACACCCAATAAAATAGATACGTTGACAAAGGCACAAGGTGCCATGACCATTCAGGTGATAGATGGCGATTACCTTCGCATAAAAAGAATCTGTCCGGACAAAGAAGCACTTCAGTACAATATAAAGACGGTCAATAACAGTTATTTATCCATATTGTTAAAAGATGGCGATAGCAATACACATGCCATACATGCCTATTAATATTTTGTATTGTTAAGTAGTTAAATAGTTGAGTAGGTAAATGGTTGAGTTGTTCAATAGTTAAAATGTTGAATGGTTAAATTGTGAATAACTAGCAATCTTGATACTGTCCCGCTCTGAAATGAGTTGACAGAAATCAGGTTGATTATGGGCAGTAAAAAACAGATTTTAGGATTTAGGAGCAATAGCGCACAGCTACGGTATTTCAGTGAGAGCTTCAGGCGGAAAAAGGTGTTAGAACTGGAGGAAAACAAGACCAGGGTTTGTGATGTTTGCAGGGAGTATAACGTAAGCTCGACTTCGGTGTATAAGTGGATAGATAAGTATTCCTCTTTACGGACCAAAGGCGTGCGTCAAGTAGTGGAAGTAATGAGCGATACCCAGAAGATCAGAAAACTAAAGGATCAGATAGCCGAATTGGAGCGGCTTGTTGGCCAAAAACAGGTTGAACTGGAGTTTAGGGACAAGCTGATAGAACTGGCCGAGACATTTTACAGGGTGGATATCAAAAAAAAATTTGGTTCCAGACCATCCTCTGGTTCAGGGAAAACCGATTCCGACACGGATTAAGGATGCAGCGGATATACACGATGACAGGGACTACAAGACAGAACGTACAGCAGCGTTACAAGCGGATGCTCGAGCTGCAGGAAGAGCAGAGATACCTGGAGGGTCTAATGTACCAGATAAGGGATGATCACCCGGGACTGGGGGCGCTGAAGATGTATTCCTTATTGAGGCCCGGAAGGATGGGCAGGGACAGGTTCGTTGCCTTCTACCGGGAGTCCGGCTTTTGTTTAAGACAACGGCCGAATTTCAGGCGTACAACGGACAGCAGTGGAGTTATACGCTTTCCCAATTTGGTTGAGGGCAAGAAGTTGACAACAGTCAACCAGGTGTGGGTAAGTGACATAACCTATTATGAGATGGTCGGCAGCTTTTATTACCTGACTTTCATAGTGGATCTCTTCAGCAGAAAGATTGTAGGCTACAGCCTGGGCAAAAGGCTGTTAACCAGGGAGACGACAATACCTGCACTGGAAATGGCACTCAAGGGCAGGGTGATTGCCCATAAGATCATCTTTCACTCGGATGGAGGAGGGCAATATTACTCTAAGGACTTTCTGGAAAGAACAGCAGGGCTCTTTATCAGCAGTATGGGCTATTCGGTATATGAAAACGCCTATGCAGAACGGGTCAACGGTATCATAAAGAATGAGTACATCAGGCATTGGCAGCCCAAAAGCTTTCCAAAGCTGGCAAAATGTGTAGAGATGGCCGTAAAGAATTACAATAACAAAAGACCACACAGGAGCTTAGGCAACAGAACTCCAGATCAGGTCTATCAAGCGTACCGGCAAAGACAGGAGTTGCCAAAAGAACAATTAACAAGAAAAAATGAAAACATATTTTTATCTACATAAGTTTAATAAAAAACGTCAACTCTATTCAGTATCGGGTCATACTCACAACCCGCAACCGGCAACTCGTAACTAAGATCTTGCTACTTACATCTTGCTCTCATTGCCAAGATTAATTGTCTCTAAAATTGTCGCTTATAAGGTCTTTAATCCCGCTTTTATTAAGCAACTTCCTTTGTAGTTCAATTATTTCCTGTTTATCTTTTATTATTGCTTCCTTATCCTTAACAGCAGATTCCAGAAGCCTGATTACTTTGTCTTTTAATACATCGGGTGAGTTAGGTTTGTTTATTATCTCACTGGCAGCATCATTGCCAATCGCATCTTCCAACACTGGCGTGCTTACCGTTTTTTCTTTTATATCTGTTAAATCGATGTCTAAGTAAGTTTTAACTTTGCTGATAATAGAAGGGCTTAAAATTTCTTTATTGCACCAAGAACTCATTGTAGGCCGTGAAATAT
>DATMSZ010000138.1:0-11251 GCA_035565175.1 Pseudosphingobacterium sp. | reverse complement strand
TTGAAATTATACAGCTATTTTATTTTGAATACAAGCCGTTTAGAATTATATGTTTGCCACGGTATTTGCTCCTTAAGATACAAAGTTACACGTTTTGCCCTTCTCTACATTAAATTTTATTGAGTAGCTAAGGGCGGACTTTTCCGAATGAATACTATTTATAGTAAGATAGGCCAAAAATATGTGGACTTCGTAATTTATTAGTGTGATCTCTTCACTCGTATGTAGATTTATTTTTATAAGTTTGTTTAAAGTTTTTTTGCTTCTTTTTTTAAAGGTAAAAAGTAAGTTTCCAATTAATTACGACAACGCCTCATTAGCGATATGATATGTCCTTGCTATATATTAATCAGCAAGAAACTAAACTAATAATTTTATAAACAACATGGCAAAATATTCTATTCAAGTAAATGGTAAAACACATGAAGTAGACGTGATGGATGATATGCCGCTGTTATGGGTTTTACGGGATGTGCTCGGTATGAGAGGCACAAAATTTGGTTGTGGTAAGGCGCTTTGTGGTGCATGCACAGTCAATTTAGACGATACCGCTATTCGATCATGTAGCTTTCCTATTTCAGCTGTTGGAAAAGGTAAGATTACTACTATTGAAGGTATATCAGAAAAGGGAGATCATCCCGTTCAACGCGCTTGGGAAAAACACGTTGTTCCGCAGTGTGGTTATTGCCAAACTGGCCAAATCATGAATGCTGTTGCATTTTTAAAAAGTAATTCTTCTCCAACTGATCAGGAAATTGAACAAGCTATGCAAGGTAATCTTTGCCGATGCGGAACGTATAACCGTATAAAAGAGGCTATCCTCAGTGCTGCGTCTGAAAATTAATATTATTTTACTTATTAAGATTATTGATCCATGAATATTCTAACACCTTTTCAAAAAAAGCCGAAAGAGGTAAGTTCGCAAGTATTTAAAGCCTCCAGAAGAGATTTCCTAAAAATTGGAGGAGTGCTGACAGGCGGATTGGTACTTGGCGTAAATTTTTTTAGCTGCAACGAAAAAGGAAAGAAAATTACAAGCTTATCTCCAAATGTGTACTTAAGCATTACATCTGATGGCGAGGTTGTTATTATTGCGCATCGCTCTGAAATGGGACAAGGTATCCGCACTTCTCTTCCTCTTATTGTAGCAGATGAATTAGGTGCCGATTGGAGCAAAGTGCGCATAGTACAAGCAGAAGGAGATGAAAAAAAATATGGAAGCCAAAACACTGACGGTTCTTTTTCTGTAAGAATGTTCTATAAACCCATGCGTGAGGCGGGAGCAGTAGCTAAGTTATTGTTAATACAGGCGGCCGCCCAAACATGGAATGTACCCGCTGCTGAGTGTGACACGGCCAATAGCCAGGTAATTCATAAAACATCAAATAAATCAATCGGTTTTGGGGAACTTGTAGAAGTTGCTAAAAATTTACCTATTCCGGCTTCGAAAGATATAAAACTCAAAGATCGCAAACAATTTACCATGATAGGCCGTCAAACGCCTATTATAGATTTGCATGATATTGTGAGTGGTAAAGCCATTTTTGGCATCGATGCTGTAATAGAAAACATGAAGGTAGCGGTAATAAAACGCTGTCCAACATTAGGTGGAAAAGTAAAGTCTTTTGATGATAAGAAAGCACTCAGTATACCCGGCGTTATAAAAGTGATTCCAATCAAAGGGGGAGATATTCCGCCTACGATAGAAAAACCTTTAAGCGGTGTGGCAGTAATTGCCGAAAATACTTGGGCCGCCATTAAAGGACGCGACGCATTGGAAGTAGAATGGGATTTAGGACCCAACGCCCATTATGATTCTGCTGAACAATTAGCAGCTTTAGCCGAAGAAGTACAAAAAAGCGGGACATTAAGAAGAAATCGTGGTGATTTCAATAAGGCAAAAGCGAGTGCCAAGAAAATAATTGAACACACCTATATTGCTCCTTATTTAGCACACGCTACGATAGAACCCCCTAGTGCCTTAGCAGTGATAAAGAACGGGAGCTGCGAGATTTGGGCGCCTACCCAGCATCCACAAGGTGCTAGAGATGCCGTTGCTAGCGCACTGGGTATAGGCGCTGAAAAGGTAAAAGTTAACGTAACCTTATTAGGTGGTGGTTTTGGGAGGAAGTCTAAACCAGACTTTATTGTAGAAGCCGCAATACTTGCTAAAGAATCCGGATTGCCTATCAAAGTGCAATGGACACGAGAAGATGATCTCCACCACGACTTCTTTCATGCACTGAGTGTTCAAAGAATAGTTGCTACCATCGATCAAAACAATAAATTAAGTGGCTGGAACCATCATATCGCTTACCCATCAATTAGCGCAACTTTTGATGCAGCGGTACTACAAGCAGCCGACGGCGAGTTAGGCCAGGGTGCAACGGACTTCCCATACGACGTTCCATCTATAAAAGTGGAAACCCATGATGCTAAAGCACATTTACGTATTGGATGGCTGAGATCTGTTCGCAACATACCGCAGGTATTTGCCATCGGCACAATGCTTGATGAGATTGCAGAAGCTCGTAAAATGGATCCAATTGCTCAAGCGCTCGAATTATTAGGTGATGACCGAAACATCACCTTTAACGAAGAGATGGTAAATGGAACCTATACAAATTATGGTGAGGATATTGCGGACTACCCATGGGAAACAGCGCGTATGAAGAATGTAATTTTACGTGTGGCAAAGGAGGCTGGCTGGGGTAAAAAACAAGCTTCTGGATCGGCACTTGGTTTTGCGGCTCATAAAAGTTTTTTAACCTATGTAGCTTGTATTGTAGAAGTATCTGTAGACAGTAACAAAAAGATCAGCATTCATCATGTACATTATGCAGTTGACTGCGGAACGGCGGTGAATATTGACCGGGTGAAATCACAATTTGAAGGTGGTGCTCAATTTTCAGCAAGCTTAGCACTCAAAAGTGAGATCACTGTTAAAAACGGCACTGTTGTACAAAACAATTTTGATGGCTACCAAATTATCAGAATGCCCGAATCTCCAAAGCAAATTCATGTACATATTATCGACAGCGAAGCGAAACCAACGGGTGTAGGAGAGCCTCCTGTACCTCCATTTACACCTGCGTTATGTAATGCCATTTACGCCGCTACTGGCAAACGTATTTATAAATTGCCTATTGATCTAACAAGTTAATCGAATCAATAAAATTATCCTGCAAATAATCTCGAATGCTCCTCTTCCAGGAGCATTCTTCACATATTAAAGCGAACATTAAAGGCCTAGCAATTCGAACGGAGTTTATTAATTTTCCATAAAGTTCACAAAAGCCTTATTGAGACACGTGAATGGAGCAATTAAACCTCTTGATCATCCTTATCATGTCTCTCTGGTTTTATGTCTCGTTTATTCAATCGATCCTCCAAGGACTTCTTGTCTCGAGCATTTCTTCGTAGAAACAAGATTAGTAATACGGTTACTATAACCAATACCACCGCAATTATAAAATAGCTGAACATAGTCATCCCACGAATTGAAATCTGTACTATTGATTAACCATTGAAAAAACAGTTTTGTTCTTACTATGTGATAATTAGGCTAAAATCTTTTACCTCGCCCTCGCATCGTTAGCCGATGTGAGGGCGAGGTAAAAGATGATACATTTACTTTTATGTCATTTTTTAATGGACTTCGTACACCTAAAACCAAGTTGTAATTAACAAAAAACTATTCTACAAACCTTTTAAAGGAGGTCTGTTTATTCGATTCTTCTTCTAGATAAGAAGCCCTATCATGATAATTAGACACCCGCTTAATTATTTTTTTGTATCTTTGATGAAAACCACATTTACTCTGTCTCCAGGCCTACCTTTCTCAGGTCTTCCTTCATTGTAATCCCGGTCGATTAAATTTTAAACTTTAAAATAAATATATGGGCAGAAGCCAAGAAACATTTCGAAAAAAAGAACAGAACAAAAAACGCGAACAGAAAAAGAAAGAAAAAGAGCAAAAGAAAGAACATAGGCTCACTAATTCCAATAAGGGAAAATCTTTTGAAGACATGCTAGCTTATGTAGATGAAAATGGAAACATCACTACTCAAAAGCCATTGGAAGTTAGAAAATCCAACGTTAAATTAGAAGAAATAATGATCAGCACTCCTAAAATGGTTGAAGGAGATGACTTAGTTCAAGGTAAGGTAAAATTTTATAACGACGAAAGAGGCTTTGGGTTCATCAATACAAATCATGGCGAGCGTATTTTCTTCCTGATATCAGATGCTCCAAGAGAGATCAAGCTTGATGATGCCGTGGCTTTTAAGACACAAAAGAGTCCTAAAGGCTTACAAGCTTTTGAGATTGAGATTGTGAAAGAAACAGCAAAAGAGGCCGTAAAAGAAAAAGACACAGAGGCAAAGCCAAATGATTAATTTCTGACATGGCATGTTGCTCTTGATTTAAGAGATTGCTTCTCTCTATGACCTTTCCTCCACTTTCGCAATGACAATTCCATAACGTTCCGGCAAGTTGTTAAAAATAAACGTTGGAGAAGCAGTCTCACATTAAGTACATAGTAATTTACCTCCTATCCCTCCAATTCAGTTATTCAACACTGCAATTTGATTCATAAGATTCGTAAAAGTTCTGATTTGTACAATTATTGGGTTCTGTTGTAAGGTATTTTTGTTGCGTAAACAAATAAGCCCTTAAAATGGAAAAAAATAAGTTTATCTTATGGTGTTACCTAACAGTATCAACTATTTTTCTTTATAGCTGCAACAATACCATTAACTCATCAAACGCAAAGTTAGAAGAAGCAAAAAAAGCTATAGCAGCCAGCAATGCCATTTATTTTCAAGCTTTTGTCAAAGGTGACTCATCGCTGTTTATCGACCGATACGCAACGGATGCTTGTATAATGGCTCCCAATTCTCCGGGCTTATGTGGCTCTGGTGCTCCGCTTCAATTCTTTAAAATTGCCTACAATCAAATTGGTTTACGTAATGGTAAATTTATCACGACAGAAATTTATGGTGACGGTGAACAGTACGTTACTGAAGAAGGCATATGGCAATCATTTGATCAAAATGGCAAATTGTTTGATAATGGTAAATTCTTAGTCTTGTGGAAGAAAACACCGAATGGATGGAAGATGTTCCGAGATTCCTTTAGCAGTGATCATCAATAACAATCTGTATTGCAAAAGGGTGTATCAAATTTATCATGCAGATCTACTTGATACACCCTTCATTTTTACATTTAACCTAATACCAAGGTTACGACTCTTCGGTGAAGCCGTATTGTTTTAACACATCCACAGGTACCCCTTCCCATAATTGCGGTCTATTACCTACATAGCCAATATCCTTCACGCCTATTTCACTTGTAAAAAAGCCGGAGGCTGTTAGATTACGCATAAGATCAAAAAATGCTACGCCTTGCCGCATCTCAGGTTTTGCCTTAGCAGGATATGCTATTTCATCCAACATAGTTAATTGTCGTCTTTCATCGCAATCGATAAAGGCATGTTTATATCTTTTTAAGCATTGGATGTCCAACCATTTCAGTCCACCGCGCATGGGCAATTGATAATCTGGCATGTCTTTCACCATGAATTCAATAAAATCAGGCACACCAGCTTTTGAGGCACTTTCCGAGAAATCATCCTTCGGGATAATGATATCAGCTAAAACGGTAATAGTAGCCATTTCTTGATCTGTAAAAAAGCGTTCGCTCGTTAACTTCGTATTTCTAGCATGTTCAAAATCTTGTACACCAGGAAGTTTTTTAGTCTCGACTTTTGCACTATCAACCTGTTTATTAGAATCGCCCGGTCCGCATGACTCTAACAATAAACCTGTGCCAACAGTTGTAAGACCTAGGGCCTTAATTGTGTCTCTTCTATTCATATATTTGTTATACGTTTAGTTTATTTCTCTGCTCCAAAATATGTTCAGCCGTGCGCATTGACAAAGCAAGGATAGTCCATGTTAAATTCTTATCACCCTGCTGTACAAATGGTCCAGCATCTACCACAAATAAGTTTTTGCAATCATGTAGTTGGCACCATTTATTAACCACCGATGTTTTGGGATCATTCCCCATTCTCACCGTTCCACCCTCATGAATGATTTTACCGGGAGCTTCCAATCCATACGAGGTCTCGGCACCTTGGGTGGGTGAAGTGATGATTGCTCCCATCTCATGCATAATCGATCGAAAAGTTTCCTGCATGTGTTTCGCTTGTTCAACTTCTTCCCTACCCCATTTATAATGAAAGCGAAGCACCGGAATTCCAAATTTATCAACCTTATTTGGATCGATTTCGCAATAATTATCTTTATGTGCTAATGCCGTTCCTCTACCAGCCATTCCTACGTTTGCTCCATAAAACCGTCTATAATCGTTTTTCAACGAAACGCCATATCCTCCCTGTTCTTTCTTATTGCCATCCTTTCCAGGTACCAGGCCATTCACTTTTGGAACCCAATCTAAGTAGCCATATGATGGCATATGCAAACCACCGCCATACTCTATGTGATAGCCGCGTGGAAAATTAAGTTTTTTATTATCAAGCCACCAAGGCGAATAGATATGCACGCTGCCTGTACCATCTTCATTGTAACGCTTTCTTTCCATTAGCTCTGGAATAAAACCTGACATGCTGGATCCCGTCGAATCATGAAGGTATCTACCAACTAAGCCACTACTATTACCTAGTCCACCAGGATGAGCTGCAGACTTCGAATTAAGAAGTAAACGTGCCGACTCGCAAGCACTGGCACCTAAAATTACCAGCTTTCCTTTTACACTGTACTCCTGCATGTTCGTGACATTCACATAAGATACTCCCGTAGCCACTCCTTCATCATTTGTCAATACCTCCCTTACCATGGCATTATCTATTACTTTCAAATTATTAGTTTTCATAGCAGGAATTACCAGACAAGAAGAAGAGGAGAAGTCGCCATACACTTTACAGCTCCGCCCACACTGACCACAATAAAAGCAAGTACCCCGTCCCTTCATGCCTGGAAGTGGCTCAGTTAACACCGAGCCCCGTCCTGGAATAACCGTTACCCCTGCTTTTTTTGCTCCGCGTTTAATAAATAATTCGTTTAATCTGGGCTTAGGTGGTTTTAGGAATATACCATCGGGCTCGTTCTTAAGTCCTTCTACCGTGCCATAAACACCAATAAGGCGGTCCACTTTGTCATAAAAGGGTTTCACTTCATCGTAGGTTATTGGCCATTCTGCTGTTACGCCATCTGTAGGTTTAAAATCATCCGGTCCCATCCTCAAGGAAATACGCCCCCAGTGGTTAGTACGTCCTCCAAGCATACGAGCACGAAACCATTGAAAATCAGTACCGTCGGCAGTAGAATATGGCTCGCCATCCAATTGCCAACCTCCAAAAGCAGCATCAAAATCTCCAAAAGGTCTAATGGTTGAGGCACCGCGGCGAGGAGACTCCCAAGGCCACCTCATTTGAAGAGCATCTTTAGCTGGATCAAAAAAAGGCCCTGCCTCCAACATTAGGACTTTTAGCCCTGCGTTAGCTAGCACATAACCCGCCATTCCACCTCCTGCACCTGATCCCACGACGATAGCATCGTAAACCTGGTCCTGCTCTTGTATTTCAAAATGTTTCATTTGTTTTTTGTTGTTTTTAATTGTCAATGGAGCCCTTGATGATTAAAATAATCATATATGAAATATCTAGTATTTATCAATCACATCGGGTTCGTATAAAGATTGCTGGTTGTTAATTCGCTTATTACTTAAAAAACATTGCTAAAACGTTTTTACAAATATTTATCAGTTTATCATTGGTGCTTAATTACCTTAGCTATCTCTCCGCCACCCTTATGATAAAAAAATTGGTATTCTTAAGTGTTTACGAAACAAATATATAAAAAACAACCAAACTACCTATTTTATTAACAAGTATTAACACAACTTCACACTAATTTTCTGTCTTGATTGCGCACCTGTTTTGGCGACTTAATTACAATGATCGTTAGTATTGCTGATAAGAGAAGGGTTCCCGCCATTAATATGTAAGAAGCACCGAAATCCTTGGTCAATCCGTTTAAGTAGCCTACAATATAGGCTCCGCCAAATGAGCCCAGCGCGCCCATGCTATTAATTAAACCCAACGCACCGCCAGCCACATTCTTCGGCAAAACTTCCGTAATAACAGCAAAAAAAGGTCCATATGGCGCATACATAGCTCCCCCGGCTATAGTCAAGAGCACAAATGACAACCAAAAATTACCAGTACCAACTAAGTACGAACCATAAAATGCTAGAGCGCCAAGTAAAAGAAAAGGCCAAATAAAAAGTGGTCTATTTAAAGTTCTATCTGAAGCATATGACGCTCCCAGCATAGCCAAAATAGCGAGCACATAAGGCACAGCAGAAAGCCAGCCTGTAGTGACAATATCCATGTTTGGAGCAGCTTTAATAATAGAAGGCAACCACATCACAAAACCGTATAAACCCATACTCCATAAAAGATATTGCAAGCATAACAGAATAACGATTCGTGATTTAAACGCCTCCAAATAATTTTTGACAGGCTTAATGTGTTGCTGCTCCTCCTGTAAACGAACTTCAATGGCCTGTTGCTGATGGTTTGTAAGCCAATTGGCTTCTCGCGGTTTCTCATCAATAAGTTTCCACCATATAAAAGCCCATATAATGGCTGGTGCACCTTGTAAAATAAACATCCATCGCCAACCCATTGCATTAATGAGATATCCAGACAATACAGACATCCACAAAACGGTAGCCGGATTACCTAAAATTAGAAAAGTGTTTGCCCGTGATCGCTCTTGTTTGGTAAACCACTGACTTAATAGAATAAGCATTGCAGGCATCACTGCGCTCTCTACCACACCTAGCATAAAGCGGATTACAATGAGCATGTTTACATTATTAACCATACCCGTTGCTGTTGCCAATATTCCCCACAGAATGAGTGACCAAAAAATCAATTTTTTGGCACTTTTATGTGCAGCATAATGTGCACCCGGAATCTGAAAAAAGAAATAGCCTAGAAAAAATAAAGAGCCCAGTAACGAAGATACGCCAGGTGTAATCTTTAAGTCTTCCGCCATGCCGCCCGCCGCGGCAAAGCCAAAGTTAGCCCGATCTAGGTAGGCAAGACTATACGTAATAAAAACAATTGGTATGATTCTATACCACCGTGAAGGAGCTAGCTTTTCTTGCATTATCTCAATTTTAATAGTTAAATGTTCTGTATTTTCACTGCTTGTCGAGCAAGTAAACGCCAATGATTATCAAGCTTATGCCAAACTTGTAGTACCTTGAGTTTTACTGTTCCCGGCTCTTTCCCCTCATCATGTGTGTTGGCGTTAAATTCATGCCTTACAATTGCTGTGTTGCCCTCCATGTCAATGGTCTGGTTAATGAGATCAATATGCAAAAATTTAAATTTGCCTGAAACCATCGATGCGATGCAAGTTCCTCGATCTTCTATTAAGCCACTTGAGTGACCATAACTTAACTTGGCGGATGTTAATTCTTCAAATTTGGTCTGATTTGGATGCAGCATTGTTTGTCGAAAAGCTTCAACGGCCGCCTCTACGGCGGCCACCGACTTCTCTTCTTCTTTATCGACGCAACTCAAGCAAATCATGCTTATCAGTGTGATTATAAATTGATTTTTCATTCGATTTATATATGGTATTAGCGTTGAACCATCCTAAAGATCAATCTTTACCTTTATGATGGTTTTATCTTACTTTATAAAAGGCCTTAATAGAAGTCTCTATTCTTCAAATAGGTATCCAGCTCTTCTCTCGACATGGGCAATTCTTTTCCAGAAAGATTTTTTAGCCAGCCGATGAAATCATTTCTTATTTCATCGCTCCATTTGCTATCTATTTGTCCTGATAAGTACTTTTTTTCTTTAAGGCGCTGTGCGCCAAATTTATCTCTCAGCATGGTGAATTCTGAGCTCATCACTAAATCTTCCACCAAATGTGAAGGGATAAATATCGTTCCATATTTATTGGCCAACACAGCATCGCCGGGCAATACCGTGGCTCGTCCAATCCTAATAGGAGCATTGATAGTAGAAAGGGTCATTTCCATAATATAAGAGGGATCTTGTCCCTTCGCCCAGACATTAAATCCTTCAATTTGACTGAGACCGTCCATATCCCGTACTGCTCCCCAAAATATAACGCCATTCTTTGAATTCGTATAAATCGTATTACCCAACATATCGCCGATTAATGTACCGTCTACTACTTTCCCATAGCTATCGGCTACATATACATCGCCCGGAGTAAGCACATCAATAGGCCATGTGTTTGTTCCTCCCTGTGCAGACCTACCTTCTTTTGCTCCTTGCTGCTTAATTTGATCAATCAAATCTGGTCGGGCAGGCATGTATTGCGCGGTCACGGCTCGCCCCACCATTACTTGATCGGGGTACATAATAAGATCCCAATTAGATTCAAACTGATTGTTATATTTTTGACTACGCAGGTAACCCCAAGCCTGTTCCATGGAAATCTTTTTCAATCTCTCTAACAAATTGTCAGCTATCTTAGGACGGCCGTCGGGAAATCGCTCGCCTTTCCATTGAGACGTTAACGCTTTAATATATTCCGCAGAAGAACCTACCTGTTGTGCATTTACTTTATGTGCTATCACAAAAAGTACTAGATAAAGTGTTATTAATCTTTTCATATACGCTAATAAATTAGTTTGTTCATATTTTATTAAGTCGTTCCTTAAAGTGGTTTTTATTCTATCGGTTAGTTGAACCGTCTACTTTTAATTTATGATTATTCATGCCTATCAAGCTTTTGCTTGTTTACTTGCTCCTTCAGCCAAACCTCTTATATAGCCAATTGCAAAAAGGTTGCCTAAGGTCATATAACCAGGAAAGGTGTTTTCTTCACCAGCCATAGTAGGTACATGATCTGGACGAATAGGTCCTTTAAATCCGATATCGTAATAGGCTTTCATAGCTTCGTACATATCTATCTGCCCCTCATCGTGAAAGGTTTCCGTAAATTTCGTACTCGGCAGTACTCCACTGAGATCCTGTACATTTCTAAAATGAACAAAATGAATTTTCCCTGCTTTGCCCCATCTTCTGACCAGTGAAGGAATATCTGCTCCCATTAAAGAAAAATTACCTTGACACATCGTTATGCCATTATAAGGGCTGGGGACTAAATTTAACATTCTATCAAAATTCTCTACAGTATTCATGATACGGGAAATACCCTGAATACTAGAT
>DATMSZ010000137.1:0-33481 GCA_035565175.1 Pseudosphingobacterium sp. | reverse complement strand
AATCTACGATTCATCTGTTTTTATTTTATGGTCTATTAGCACAAATTGATCTGTTTTTTTATGCTTTGAGAATAAAAGCAAATTTATACAGGTCAATGTTAAGTGAATGTGAAGATTTCTTTGTGTTTTTGATTATTTGTTCTTCGATTCTGATCGCCACAGTTTTTTTCATAAGAGGGCCTAATCTCCGTTAAAATGTCGCATAATGACTGACTTCAACGTTTTTAATAAAAAACCATAAACCATTATGAAACCTTTATTTTACACACTTGCCTTCTTTATCCTTATCGCATGCGATAAGGCGGAAAAACATTGTTTGCAAACGGATATCGCTAGGTTAGCCCCCTCTTCGATAGAGGAGATTTACGACTGTGCGGATACGCGCTATTCTTTAGAAATCGACTTACAGGACAATTATGTTCTGCTAAATAATAAAAAAGACTATGATGAGAAGGTGGGAGGAAGCTGCCATCCCGATATAGACTTTGAAAAATACGATCTTTTGATTGGAAAAAAACAGCTGCAATCGGGTAATCACGCCATTCATTATCAGTTAAAGGAAGATTGTGCCCACCAGCAAATTTTAATAGTCAGCTTTTACCAGAACTTGACCATGGTGGCGCCAAATATAACTTACCATGCCTTGCTTCCAAAAACAGCGAGCAACAACAACATTGTTATTGAAACGGAGGTAATATACAACTGGAGTAAATGAAAGAAAGTTAATTAGTGAGATAAGATTTGGACAAGGTTAAACATCATCACAAAGATTTTGTTACAAAAACCTACGGATACAATTACCATTTTCATAATACTCATCTGTATCACCGTTAACAATTTTGCAAAGCTCGTTCTACACATATTTAAAATTTAGTAAAAATTCAAAAAAAATTGATTTTCATTGCCGTTTTACTTCAAAAAGCCAGCAGATAATGCTATTTTTGATATAGTTAAAATGGAAGATATGGAAATAACTTTACATCGATTATCTGTTTTTACTGCCGATTTGCACCGCATTACAGGTAAAAGCATGCGTACATGCCAACGCCATATGCAGCAAATTAGAGATATGTTTGCTTTAGACAAGCGGCGACCTGTTACTGTGTTCCACATGTCGGAATACCTGGATATACCTGTATCTAAAATAGCCGCTTTTCTAAAAATTCATCGGCAGTGAAACGGAAATGAGCAAAGGGTTTGCTCCATGTAAACAAATCTTATCGGCTAAAGCCACGGAGAATAATCTTCGTGGCTTTTTTTGATTTACTTTTGTTAATGCGATCCATTTCGATCAGATCTAATTTACTTCCTATCAGTACAATTTTTATTCCAGTCAACATCGCTTTTATCCAGCTCAACAACAAGCTCACTCCAATCGGGATCACAACACTCCTGATCGGGAATATCCAAACATTGATCAGAATGATTTTATTACCAAGCAGGGTTAACATTAACTTAACTGACATCTCGTTAGTTCCTATCGGAACCTGTTAATTTTTGATCAGGGCTAAAATTAACCTTATTTTCTTCATGTCAGTGCCAACTGGCATGAACTTGACTGCGATAAGCAATAAGCTTAGGACTATCAGCACTGTCGTGTTCTTAATCGGGAGCGTATTCATCCGAGTCGAAACAGAACTTAAGACAATGAGCATTATTGTAAAAGCAGTTGGGTTTGGCATTTTTCAGCTATAGATAAAACAATTCCTAATCGGAATAACCTTATTCCCTATCAAAACAGCAGCTATGTAGACCAATTTCATCTCCATCACAATCAGCTTGAGACCAACGCTAACCGGCATTGTATCATTTCCAGCAGGGAACACAATAATCCCAATCAACATCAAAGCTAATCTGACCAGAAAAAGCTTCTTTTACCAACCATTTTTAACACTTAATCAGACAAATGCGTCATCTTCGGACAAAAACGTCAAATACGTCAAAATCGGACAAGACATTTTTCAACTCTTCTCACCTTTGTATTGTACATCAATGGTTGGTGTACATTAAAGAATAGAAGATATGATAAAAAAAAGAAAGCATCCTAGCAAACCACCTTAAAGAAGACAAGATATTACAGGTAAATTTTATTTTATAACTTTTTATTTATTTTTTCAATTATGCAAAACAGATACGCAAATACCGGTTTTAGCAAAATATCAGATGATGCTTTAGCCACATTAGGAGTTACAGTTATCACGGCGATGACCGATAACCCTCACTTTGAAACTCCAGTACCAGCACTGGCTGACGTACAGTTAATCGTTAATGATTTTCGTGACAAATTAGCCAATACACGAAAAGGAAGTCCGCTGAATACCAGCGAGAAAAATCACAGCAGACAACTTTTAGAAGGTGAACTTAAAAAATTAGCCTTCTACGTTAACACAGTAGCAAACGGTGCTTTACACGTAGTTTTAAGCTCCGGTTTCCCCGTAAAACAGTTGCGGACATCACTGGATATCCCCTTGTTTCCTGAACGACTACGCCTTCTGGACACTTCGCAAAGCGGGCAACTACGTTTTGATTTTAATGCAGCAAAAAATGCTTGGGAATATGAATATACCTATACTACCCTCGTAGATGACAACGGTATACCACAATGGGGAGACATTTTAACAACCACTTCCTCACGTAACAATATCATCGCCCCTTTAGAAGCAGGAAGCATATGTCGCGTACGAGTGCGGTCGCGCAATGGCAAAGGAGTGAGCGATTGGAGTGAACCTATAAGCCGTATGGCCAGGTAATTCTTTGGGACGAGCCGTTGCTCGTCCCAGCTTTATTACACTATTTAAACCAACATCCGTCCCTTTTTAATATATTGCCTCTGTTTTCCATGCAAGCTTATGTTTGAGGTATTATTTGAGCACATTAGTAAGAAAATTACGCTTTCAAAAGAGGAAGAGGACAAACTAAAACCGTTTTTCATTCCAAAAAAGTATCGTAAAAGGCAGTATATGCTCCAACAGGGCGATATCTGCAAATACATTGCTTTCGTAGAAAAAGGTATGCTTCGCTCTTATCAGGTAGATGACAAGGGAAACGAGCATGTTATTCAATTTGCACCTGAAGGATGGTGGATTGCAGATAATTACAGTTTTTTAACAGGAAATCCGAGCAACTATGATATCGATGTATTGGAAGACGCGGAAGTATTGTTAATTACCCAAGCCTCTATGGAGGAAATGCTTCAGACCATTCCCGTGATGGAGCGCTATATGCGTATACTTATGCAAAACAGCCTAATCAGCATGCAGAGCCGTATCGCCTGCACGCTAGGTTCAAATGCTGAAGAACGGTATCAAGGAGTACTCAAAGCACTGCCCAATATAGCCCAACGAGTCCCTCAACATATGCTGGCGTCCTTCTTAGGTATTACCCCCGAAACCCTTAGTAGAGTACGAAAGCAGCTATTGAAAAAGTAGTTGAATTATTAGGTCCTTCACCTCGAACCACCTTGATCTATATCAACGAAATTTCTTATTTCATATCAAGGGAAAAAAAACATTGCACCTCTACCTTTGTACTATAAAAAAGGAGTAATGATGCAGACTAAACAAACCATTGCTATTATTGGAGCTGCAGGAAATATGGGTTCTGCGATAGCAAAAAGCTTAGCGAAAGCTAATTATCGCCTGTTATTGATGGGCACTAACGAAAGCAAGCTTCAAGCTCTGTACCAACAAATCAAACAGATCTGTAAGGATGAGGATGTAGATTGGATGTTATGTCCCATAGAAGCCAGTTGGGAAGCGGATATCATTATTCTAGCAGTTCCATATGTGGCAGAGAAAGAATTGGCGCCTAAGATTGCGGCCGTGGCTGCAGGAAAAATTGTTATTAGTATATCCAACCCAATAACGCCAGATTTTACAGGTTCGTTGCTAGCAGATCATACAAGCGCCGGAGAAGAATTGCAGCAGTTATTGCCTCACTCAAAAGTAGTCAAAGCTTTTAATACCACTTTTGCAGCCAATTTCGGCCAGCCGGTATTCTCTGGAAATACTGCCGATTGTTTTCTAGCGGGAAACGATCAAGAGTCTTTACAGCAAACAGCGCAATTGGTAGAGGCTGTAGGATTTAAACCAATCATCGCCGGTGATATACGCAAAAGCCGTACATTGGAAAACATGCAGATTCTACTTATGCAACTAGGTATAAAAAATCATTATAACTGGCGTGCTGGTTGGAAAATTTTACATGACTAAACAAAACATGATCCATCCATAGAGAAGCAAGCAATTATTAAATTTGGCAGGAGATGTACTGGTCATTTCTGCTCATTGGCTGAGATCGCTTTTAGAAATTACTTGATACTTGATACTTTAAAAAAAAATAAAATGATGAAAATTGCATTAATTGGCGCCACAGGATTTGTTGGCGGAGTTGTTTTAAACGAATTACTAGCGCGAGGCGAAGCGGTTACAGCATTGGTACGCGATCCATCAAAACTTAGTGTTACAGACGAAAAGCTACATACAATTAAAGTGGACGTAACAAACTCAGAAGCATTAGCACAGGCTATTAGGGGTTATGATGTAGTAATCAGCGCTTATAATGCCGGTTGGACAAACCCTAACCTTTACAACGATTTTTTAGAAGGTGCGAAAGCTATTCAAGAGGGTGTTAAACAAGCAGGGGTAAAACGTATTATTGTTATTGGAGGGGCTGGAAGCCTGTATACAGCCGACGGTGTACAGATTGTTGATACACCAGCATTTCCAAGCGAATGGAAACCTGGGGCCACTGCTGCGCGCGATTATTTAAACGTCCTCAAAGAGGAAAAAGATCTGGATTGGACATTTTTGAGTCCTGCTCCTGAAATGCACCAAGGCCTACCAAGAGAGCGTACAGGTTCTTATCGACTAGGAACAAATCATCCTGTAGCCGATCAAAACGGCAGGAGCTGGATCACAGTGGATGACCTCGCCGTAGCTATTGTTGACGAAACACTTCATCCAAAACATATCAAACAACGCTTCACCGTTGGATATTAATCGAAATTCATCCAACATAATATTATCAAAACAATCGATCAGCATACAGTTAGCTTTCTAATTTCTAACTGTATGCATGCTCATCTCTTGTTATTGAATATATCACGCATCGTTCATCACTGAACTTAAACTTAAACCTTATTACCCCTCTTCGTATAAACGAATAACTTTAAAGCCCGCAAATTGCAGACAATGTATAATTTCGGAAGCACATAAGCCCACGCCTTCCACGATCAAAAGATTGTAAATAGAATCGAAATCTACGGTCCATTTTTTCAAACCTTCGACACCTTTTAAGAGTGGATCAATTAACTTTAGCGATGACGGAGTATCTAAACTTGTTTTAAATTTTAACGTTTCCATAAGACTTAATTTTATTTATAAACTCATTTATTATTTATTATATCTGCCAAGTCCCGTTAGTAAAAGGACATTGATCATGCAGGTTTTATAATCAACACCGAAGGTGTCTCGGATAACCAGACACTTCGCGTCTCAATAGCTTTTTTCCAGCTGTTCAGGCTGATAATCATTAAATCTTGCTGAACCAGTGATTCCATTTTCATTTTATCATTATGCGTCCATACAATATGTTCTGGCGCAACCTGTTGAATAGCCCTTATAGACTCTTTAAATTCGACATCATGCTTTATCACACCCATCACATCCAATAGCGTAATTTTCACCTGTCCGTTGTGAATAAGTTTCTGTATATAAATCAACAAAAAACTATCACTTAATGAGAAAACCGGTACAATGACATTTTTTATTCCCCCTAAATTCTTATCGATAAGTATGCCTGTAGGAATTTTCGTTGCCTTAAGAATTTGCTTCGTGCGCTCATCAAACACACCAACTGTAAATAGCTTTTCTCTACCTGTCAACGTATCATATAGACGCTCTGGGTTAATAACCCGAGTGGTAAAGCCTAGGATTTTACCTAGAAAAGTACCTTCAAAAACCGATTGACCAATACCAATAAGCAATAAATCAAAATCACCTTCATTCGCCATTTCCACAATTTCATCATCAATACTTTGCGAGGGTTTAAATAGTGATATTACCGGCTGACTAAGACTGTCTGCTTCTTCTTTTATTGGAGCAAAACTTTCCCGTTCATACTCTCCCACATTAAAATTGTTGAGTTCATTGCCTGGAGAGAGGTGCAAGGCCGTGATGGTAGCTGATTCTTTAGATTTACGGATCATTGAATGCGCCAAACGAACAAGCAATTTTCCGGTTGCCGGACTACCAAAAGATATCAGTATATTGTATTTATCTTTCATGCTTAAAGCAACCGAAGCATCATCCTCATCATTTTTAAAGAACTTATTGATCAGATCCAACGCTGGGCCAGTCATAAATGTAGTAATTAAAGCCATCAACACAAGCATGGCAAACATTTGCGGACTAAGAACCCCTAAGTCATACCCTATGTTTAAAGCTACAAGCTCCATAAGGCCTCTTGTGTTCATCAAGGCTCCTATAGTTAAGCTATTATGCCAGTTTTGCCCCACAAAGCGGGCGGCTATTGCACTTCCTACAAATTTACCAACCACCGCTACCAGTATAACAACACCGCACATCTGCCATAAGCCGGCCTCATTAAGGAGGCCGATTTGTGTTCGCAAACCTGTAAACACAAAAAATAATGGTAATAAGAGCACAAGTGCTACATCTTCTACTTTATCAATAAAAATGTTTCTAAAATTGACATTGGCGGGCATAATTACGCCGGCCATAAAGGCCCCAAAAAGAGCATGTATGCCTATTACTTCAGTACACCAGGCAGAGATGAGGAGCGTAACAAAGAAAACACCTACAATAGGCTTGCTTAAAGCTTCCTTATTGGAATAAATATCACCCATACGTCTTAGAAATGGACGAATAACTTTCAACATCAAGAAGACATACCCTATAGCAAGAAGTATAGTATATCCGGCGCTTAACAATGATCCCGCTTTTACCACAGCAATTACTGCGGCTAGTATACACCATGCAGTAATATCGTCTGCCGCTGCACATGTAATAACTACCGATCCCAGTTTAGTTTTAGTCAAACCACGCTCTTGAACAATTCTGGCCAAAACGGGAAAGGCCGTAATGCTCATTGATATACCAATGAAAAGTGCATAAGAAATAAAACTGACGTGATCTGGTGCCGATTGTTGATAAATAAAATAGGCCAAGAGTACTCCTAATGCAAATGGAAAAACGATGCTAGCATGGCTAATTACAACCGCTTCATGAGCCTTATTACGCAAAACCTTTAGGTCCAATTCCATGCCCACTACGAACATGAATAAGATAAGTCCAACTTGGCTCATCACACCCAGATTACCTAAAGAAGAAGCTGGAAAAAGAAAAGAAGAAAATTCCGGAAAATAGGCTCCTACAACCGATGGTCCTAGCACAATACCCGCTACAATCTCCCCGATTACTGATGGTTGCCCAATTTTTTTACAAACAAACCCAAAAGCCCTTGCCACCAAAATAATAGCAATGATTTGTAAAAGTAAAATAGCAAGTGGATAGGTAAAATTATGCGAAAGCGACTCCAAGAAATGACCCCAACTCGAAGACTCCGAATTTGCAGCATTAACAGAGAGTCTACCAATTTGAAACGTTTCCCCTTTAATAATCATTAAATAGATAAAGGCAGAAAGTCCACCGATCACCGTAATATAAAACAATAAATTTCTAATTCCCTTCATAGCAAATATGAGTATCATACTACTCATTCATGCTAAAATAGCATACGAAAGATTTTTTTTAAAAAGAAAGAGAGATTTTTGTAACCAACAGGATGAATTGTGTAATAAACCTAGTTTGTATAATTTTCAAAAAAAGTTTTCCGATAATGTTCGTTCAGTGCGAACTGTAAACGCTTCCCTTCTGCATCCAGAAGATTAGTATTAATCGTCTCGGCTGTATAGGTAGCAATAATATGCTTAGCTAATATAGTTTGTCTGTTAACCCTAATGAATGTCCTTTTAGGCAACAATTTCATCAAATCATCGAAAGAAATATTTTTGAGTACAATCTCTGTATCGTTTCGAAGTATTGCCCGCTTATCACGTTTATCAGTATCGGCTACTGTGATGTATAATAATTCGTTAAAATAAAGAAAGGTTTTGCCTTTATTGCTATTCACATGTATGAACTCTTCAGGTGTTCCTTGCTTTTCTAAATGTAATTTTGCTTTCTGCAAGGCCTTTTCCAGTCGATCTTGCTTAATAGGTTTTCTGATATAATCTATGGCTTCAAGATCAAAAGCCTCCGCGGCATATTGCTTGTAGGCCGTAGAGAAAATAATCAATTTCCCTTCAAGCTGTTTCGCAACGTCTAACCCATTTATACCAGGCATTTCAATGTCAAGAATACAAACATCAAAATCCAAACTATTGATTTCTTTCAAAAATTTTACAGGGTCATTATATGCTTTTACCACCTCTACATACTCTATTTGCTCGCACAAGCGTCTTAGATAACCAAGTCCCGGTAGCTCATCATCAATTAATACACATCTAACCATAAGGCTCCCGCAGTTTTATTTTCAAATATGTTGTGTATATTCCGTTACCTACAGATTCATGATAATTAAAATCCTGTCCATAGATAGCTTTCAAGCGTTTATTAAAAGTTGGATTCCCCAAGCCCCCCTTTACTTTCTCCAAATTACTTCCCTCTTCAACACTATTAGATACAGAAAGCTGAAACCATCCATCCACTAAATCAAATACAATCGATATAAAAGCATCTTCACGTTGCAAGCTGGCATGCTTAAATGCATTTTCGATAGGATTAATAGTGATCAATGGTGCTATAAGACCGGATTCGTACAAGTAGTTTTCAACATCGATTTTGTTTTTAACATGTAAATTAAACAAAGGACTTGTTTTTAACCGGTTTATCTCAATTAGGCTCTTCGTAAATTCAATCTCTTCTTTCAAATTCACATATTGGGTACTTGATTCGTATAAAATGTAATCAAGCACGTTTGATAGTTTATCCAACGCATAATAACTCTGATAGGCGTGGGATTGTATGGCATTAAGTGCATTTTTAAAGAGGTGTGGATTGAGCTTATATCGAAGTACCTCATCATCTGCAACTGCTGTTTTCTTCTCTAGTTCCTGATAGTTACGTTTTAACAAACTATTTTCCCTTTTAATAACACGCAATTTATTAAGCAAAAGTATGATGATTACGATAAGTGCTATAGCTGCTACTGCAAAGATAATAAGCATTGGCCATGTGAATTCGCTACTGAACAAAATGTATCTTTTTATTCACAAACATATACAAACTACTGTGATTATGCAATTTTACTCATTTTAGCAAAAACGAAAGGTCTCCAATCGGGGAGATTGAAGACCTTTACTAACCAATTATAAACCTAAATTATGATGACACAAAGATAAGTACCGGAAACGTTCCCTGCAAATATTTTAGATGTTTTAACATATTTTAACATTCTTCATTTTGGTGAAAAATACGCCTTCACGATAGTTCTTTATGCTTTATACATGTTAATTTGAGGTATAAATGAAAAGTTCATTTTAGACATTTACATGATAATCTTTTTTAAATGGCTCTCCCTTCCAGGCCTTTAACATGGTCCATGGTTCATAAGATGCCGACCAAAATAGATGTTTTTCAGGTAGCCCAAGTGGTAGAAACGAAAGCGATGTTAAGTACATGCTTCCTGTATTACTATAACTATCGGCCAAACCTGTCTGTTTATCACCTACAATCCCTAGACTTAACCATTTATCATTTACAAAACTTTCAGGTATAAATATTCTCCTTTTAACGGCTGTTATTGCGCATCGCACTTGTGACGGCTTAATCCATTCTGGTAAGCCATCTTCTAATGCCAGCTGAGCTAACGGTTGAAAAATGGCTGTTCTGTAGGTTGCTGAGCGGCCAAAAATGGGATAAGTGCCTTCAGGAGATACCATACGTTCTAAAAATTCGGCATAACGCTGCATCCGTTTATAAGCCAGATCATATTCTTCGGGTTGCCTGCGCCCATGTTTTACATTTATCTTTAACACATCCACTAACATAGGCTGAATCACATAACTATTGTAATAGTCAAAACTAAATATAGGACCATCGCCATACCATCCATCCCCTTTATACCATTCATTAATTTTAGTTATAGCATCATCTATCCGCTCTTCTTGAATCTCCTCTCCTATACTTAACAAGAAAGTTTCTATCATCGCGGCAAAAAGCAGCCAATTACTCTCATAGGGTTTTACTCTTCTTAGCTGCTTAAACTCATAAATAACCTGGGTTTTAGTTGTATCACTTAAGGGCTCCCATAGTGCCTCGGGTGCTTTAAGTAGGCTTTGCGCTAAAAAAGCAGCATCCACCAGTGGTTGCGACCCACTATTCCAGCTTAGATAATCGGGGCTTTTAGGATTAACTCCATGCGCGATACTTTCCTGCAGCTGTCTTTTTAAACGTGCTTGAATAGCAGCTTCTTCTGTGTTAACATCTTGTAAAGCTAACCAAGGAGCCATGCCAACAGCTAAACGCCCTAGCGCCTCCAAGTACCCCACGCCTATGTCTCGATTATCCCAAATTGGACTAACCTGCATATCCATATTTTTACGCAGTGTTCCCTTGCTCATATTACTTAACAAAGGACTTGCTATTCTATCCAATAAATCGACCCAATATTTACGATCGTCAACACCTGTTGGTAGCTTCTTAATGTCAACATTTTTCGTTTCAGCTAATAGTTGAGCAGGCTGCATAAATAGTCCCGCAATACTCGCTAATGATAATCTTTTTAAAAGGTTTCTTCTCTTCATTATTTATTGTTTCGGTATCTTAGTATGCTTAAATCAAAAATATACTTTAATTCGATAAACCGACGTATCATTAGCAAGAACTTTACTACATCATTCTCCGTAGAAAGGATACCATGTGCAACTAGCATTAATTCCCTTATCTTGCAAATCGATTACATGAATATCATTACATCCAGCTTTCAGCAAGCAAGCCAAAAAAAACGATAACAAATACAGATCATAATAATTAATTTTTTCCTTGGTAGGCGATGCGATAAATAGTCCCCTGCAGATCGTCACTCACATATAATGCACCGTCTGGACCTTGTGCAAGCCCGCATGGCTTATGCTGACTTGGACCAGTAGGATTCTTCAAGTCAACACCTGCAAAATCATCCGCGAATATTTCCCAAGCTCCACTAGGTTTACCATTTTTAAAAGGAACAAAAGCAACACAAAAGCCCTTGTGAATTTCAGGTGACTGACTATGAAATGCTATAAAAGCGCCATTTTTGTATTTTTCAGGAAACATACTACCCGTATAAAACAACATATCGTTAGGTCCTAAATGTGCCGGAAAAGCCATAATAGGGTCCAAATATTTACGATCACCTTCCTTCTTTCCATCGCCACCAAATTCTGGGGCCTGTAATTTCTTATGTTGTACTTGATCATAATAAATATAAGGCCAGCCTGCGTCCGCTCCTTTGGTCAGTTCATACATAGTTTCTGCAGGAAACTTAGCCGAATAAGCGGCATTAAAATACTGTGGATAGTTTTCATGAAAAGCGCCTCTTCCATGGTGCATCGCAAAAAGAGATTTTGAGATATCATTCCAGGCAAATCCTACAACCCCTTTTAAACCTGTCGCAAAACGCACACCTTCTGCATAGCTTTGATTCAACTTATCGGCCTTAAATTGCCAGATACCGGCTACCGAATCCAAAAGAGGGCATGATTTTCCATCAACTGTTTCATTCTTGCAGGCATCAGAGTAAGATGCTACCGCAACATACAGATTATTCTCGTTGTCAATTACCATGGGTTTTGACCCGTCAACAGCCCTAGCTACGAGTCCCTTTACGATAACTTCCGGCTGGCTTTCATCGATCACCCGCTGCTTATCATTGAGCTTATACCGATAAACTTCTGTATTTGACGATGTATACAAATAATTATCTTTAATAAGGATGCCGGTGCCCGGATAATTTCCAAAAGAGCTTGTTTGATCGATCATGCCATCACCATCCGTGTCTGATAAGCAATAGATTCCTTTACCATCTTTTAGCGCGCCAAGCTTTACATAAATATCGCCTGATTTATTGACAGCCAAATGTCTTGCCGCGCCTAAAGAATCGGCAACAATGGTAGCAGAAAAACCCGCTTCTAATTTAAGGGGTGCTGATTTGAGTTGATTAGTTGATTTGAAATTACATCCAAAAAAAAAGGTTGCAAAGCCAGTGGCCCAAGCAAAACATAAGAGTTTTTTGTGCATTTTTTTAAGCTCGTTTATTTTAGTATTTCTGATCTGACACCTAACAATTTAGGCTACGGGGCGTAAAACTAAAAATATATGGCTATATCCAATGGTGCATTATGTATTTTTTATGTTGCAATTTAAGGATTTGGCCGAAGATGATAGGACACCTACGGCCAATCAGCTCAAAGACCTTATGCTACGATGTTTATTACCTCGTCTATTCTATTAATAATATGCGTTGGCTCGTAAGGTTGAAGTTCTTCTTCTGTAAAAGCTCCCGTTGTAACACCGATACTGTATAAACAACCAACATTTTTACCCTCATTAATATCTACTTCAGTATCTCCCACCTTGGCCACTTCTTTCGGATCATGAAGAGCAAGTTGCTTCATAATCTTTCTGATCATGTCGGGACTGGGCCTTCCGTTCTCTACTTCATCGCTTGCCACAAGCACATCGATTTTATCACGCCATTTTAACCGATCGATAATAACATTTGCAATATCTTTCGAAAATCCCGTATTTAACGCCACCTTTATACCTTTTACACGCAATTTCTGGAACGTTTCTTCCGCGTAAGGTAAAGCCTCTATTTTGTCGGAAGTGCTGTAAAAATTCAACATAGCCGCCACAAACGCATCATGTATTGCCTCAATTAGCTCATCGGTAATTTTTTCCTTTATAGGTTCAAGCTTCCTTAACATCATGCTAATTGCCACTGTTTTTTTATAGCCCATCAAAGGATTTATTTCTTCGATAGAGGCGTGATAGCCATATTTCCGCATTGCTTCCTGAAAAGCCTTACCAACATAATCCTCGTCTTTAACGGTTGTACCCGCCATATCAAATACAACTAATTTTATTGCCATAGTATATTATAAAATTTATTTTTCATGTGCAGGAAGGTTCGCAAATTATTTGTTCATCTTTTTTAAGTCTTCTTTTTTTTTCACTGAAAAAGAAAAACACGAGCACCAATAGAATTAAACATAAAGGGGTGATTGCATAACAAAAATAAATCAGTATTGACGACCATTTTACGGCAGGCATGGCAAACTCTTTTAGCAATAATAAGCCCACGCTCCCTAAATATCCTACCGAATCGCACAGGTAAACAAAAAAACCTGCGTTTGCCCTAATTTTAAATAGTGCTATAATCCTCTCAAATAAAACAGTTTGAACAGGTGTATATGCCAAAAATAACCCAACACCTATTAACAACATCCAATTATAAGCATGGATATAGTGCAATTGGAAAAGGAATGTACTAGTGCCACTCAGTAATATTCCAAACATCATCAAGGCAAGCGTAAAAGCAAATCCTTTATTATTGCTACGAATGAAAGCGATTAAACCGATAGCAAGCACGACAATGATGCTGCTTATAATTTCTGTAGTGGCAAATACAGTCTCAGAATATCCAGGTTGAATTTCGTCCCATATTTCAATTGAGAAGTTATCTCTAAAATCTCGCATAACGGTGAGAAAGGCATAAATGATGACAATGCCAGCTACCCCAAATCCATACACAGCCATAACGATTTTCCGCGCTTCTTTATCCATTGGAATACGCTCCGCACGCAGCAACTTGTCTTTATTATTTGGAGCTGGAATGACCGATAACATCCAAACGAAAAAAAGAAAAAACGGAAAGAAAAATCCACCTACAATAAAAGGCATCCAAAATTCAGACGCTCCCAGCAGATGTTGAATAAACAAATAAACTGTTTTAAGCACTCCGGAGGCAACAATAATACTAATATTTAAACCAAAGCTTAAAAGTTCTGTAAACTTCCGCCCTTCTAAAAAACTAAAAACAATTCCCCAAATCATTCCCAAAGGAAGTCCGTTTAGAAATAAGCACAGAAAATTATAAGGAAAAGGAATGACGGCAAATAGTAGAAGGCTTAATGCGGCAATTAGAATGAGTGCAATAATAAGCTGAACGCGTTGATTGGGCTTCATTTCCGCAATAACCTTAATACCAATAAATTTGGATGTCATGTACCCTAAAACTTGCGCAATAATTAAGATGGATTTATAATCCATCCCCCACAATTTCAAGCCATCATAGTGACCCATATTAAAAGGTTTGCGAAAAGCATACATGCAGAAATAAGCACCAAATGCTGCAAACGCACACCACAGTATAAAACTAGGAGAAGACGTTTCCGCTAACCAACGTGAAACCTTATTTTTCAGTTTTGTTTCCATTGTATATGGAGCTTGTGCGTATTATAAGTTGAAAATCTTCTTCACAGAATGTTCTGTATACCCAATTCCCGCAGTCATACCTTTTCCTCCAATACAAGTACGAATTAATATATTATCGCTTATATCTATTTCGACAATATTTTTATCTGGATGTTGTGGATAATAACCGACCCAACTACTACTTATTTTGCGTATATCAAAGCTTGCAATACGTTCGGCCTCATTGAGCATCAATTGATTAATGTAATCGCTGATCTTAAATCCTAAATCGTCTAGTTGATTTGCATCCGCATATTCATGTGAATCACCTATGATAAAACTTCCATCAACAGCCTTTTTAAATAGAATATGAATACCCCATTTCTTCAGCTCTTTATAATGATCTGGTGTGGTAATGGTATTAAATGATGGACAATAGTTTTCAAAACTTTCATAGCGCCTAATCGTGAGACCGGTTAGAATATTTCCCTCTAGCTGTACCTCCGGCATCTGTATGGTACGTAGCATTTGTAATTTACTAACCACCTGCCCGCTTTTACGAAACATCTCGGGAAACAATAGCTTAAATTCATTGCCATTACAGATAACCACCTTTTCACCCAAATAGGTAGAGCCGTTTGTGGTTTTCACATGTACGCCGCCAGCATTATTTTCACATCCTATAACGGGTGCATTGTACAGTAAGGTAAAATGGTTAAACTGCTGCTGCATATATTCGTGCACCTTATAAATCATTTGATCAGGCTCTACACTTACCTCTTGTGGAAAGAAAAGGCCTTCCTTAACATAGGAAGATCTTAAAGCAGGGTATTTGGCCAATACACTTGCCGCCGATAACAACTCGCAAGAATAACCTATGGTGTCGTAGTGGTTTTTCAGTTCGTGAATAAGCTGTTGTTCTTCCTTGTCAGATGCGATATAGACGCTTCCATTATTGCGAACCGTAATGTCAAAATCTTTCTGAATGGATTGATAAACCTCCAAGCCCCTTACTCCATAGCGAAACCATTGGTCAACCATACCTGAAGGAACCGCTTGACCAAAGTTTCGAACTGTGGCGCCCACAGGATAATTGTCCTTCTCTAACAATAGTACTTTGAGTCCCGCCTCTAACGCATGGTAAGCATGAAAGGTTCCTAATATTCCACTGCCTACAACAATCAGATCATATTTTTTATCTTGCATAACCTTTAAGATTTTTTTGAAGTATATTAAAATTGCGCGTTCATGCCTTCTAAGGTAATTTCGTTTTTGATTTTCATTATTTTTCTTTACACCCCATTTACGAATATTTTAGCACCACAATATTAAACAATGTTTATAAATAATAAACATTGTTCATATTAAGTTTTTGTTAATAATACGAAAACTGTCCCGGATAGGGAATTACGCGATCGGAGATACGGGGTACGGTTTCGTATCCTATATAATATGTTTGCTCCTCCCCGCTTAAGTTTTCAGCGTACAACGATTCCTTTCCTTTCACTATAATGGTTCCGTCATTCATGATATTTACCAAAGCCCATATAGGTTCTACAGTATGCGCAAAACGATAACCTTTCTCCGTACGTGCGAATTGATACGCAATGCTGTTGATTTGCAAATAAGGAATATCATTATACCAATTTAAATAGTCCTCATGATGATGTCCGCTCAATACAAGCCGAATTTTTCGAGAACCTGCTTGCTTGTTTATTCGTTCGAACAGTATACGGATGATATTCCCTTCCACTAGGCCGTCCAAATCATTATCTATTCCCTGATGGCAAAAAACAATTACCGGCAATGAGGTTCTGTCCAGATCTTGATGTAACCAATCATATTGCTCCTTTAGAATAGATCTTGGGTACCTGGAGCTATCTTCCGGATGGCGCTCATTCCCATTCAATACAACAAAATGGTATCCGTGTAGATCAAAACTGTAATGGGTTCCGGATGCGTTCCAAAATTTAATCACCTCTTGATGGGTAAAGCCGCCATCCACATCGTGGTTACCGATCACATGGTACTTAGGCCCTATAAATTTTTCCCATGCTTCCATAAGCGCTTCATTTTCCGGCTTGGGAGTACAAAAGTCGCCCATCTGTATTACGAAATTTGGTCGTTGCATATTCATATATTGCGTAAATGCTTCAATACGGGTAACACCATCTTCTATGAGGTCGTGATGTAGATCTGCACAAACACCAAAGCTTACCTGAATATCGCTATTCTTATCCGTGGGTAACGAGGCTAACGCGGAAAGCGGACTCGGTGATAACGGAGCTAAAGCACCTAGAACAAACGAGCTCCGTATAAAATGTCTTCTTCTCATTATATACTTGTTTTACAACTAATAATAAATTGTTTCATAGCGACTAGATCCATCTTCATATAAATCTAAAATGGAATAAGCAGGTGGAAAATCATCCAAGATCCCATCCCACCAGTTACCGGAAACAGCGCCACCACAACAATAGTTTACACCCAAATAATCAACCGAATCAACATAATGCACGTGGCCGCTTAAAGCAACTCTCACCTTGGCACTTTCTTTCAGCATCTTTTTTACTTCAATAACGTCGACATGCTGGTCGCCACCTGGAAAACCTAAGTCCTTAGCCGGCTTACGTTGCGCAGCATACAACAAGGGGGTCACAGATATAATAGGTACATGTGAAAAAATTAGAACAGGCGTATCTTTCGGTGTTTCTACCAGCTGCTCCTTCAGCCATTCAAGCTGTTCTTGTCCAAATGTATACCCACCCTTGTCTGCAACATAATGTATGCTATCCAACGCAATGAATTTCCATCCTTTGAGATCAAAAGCATAATACTCATGAGGTAATTTTAATTTACTCTTAATCCAAGCCTTACCGTAAAGCGCATCTTGACTTGCCTCCAGATAATTAGCATCGTCTTTCGAAATATACCAGACATCATGATTACCTATACAGCTTTTCATCGGTAAATGATTATGCTGTATCACTTCGTCCCAGGCCGACCACAATTTGCTTACTTTGTCTTTAGGCTGATTGTTCATATCCATGAGGGAGTCACCTGTATTGATGATAATATCGGGTCTATCTTGCGAAGCATTAACCTCCTTTAAAACTTTAGCAAAAGCTGCTTTTGGGGTCGGAGCATCTAGTAAGTGTATATCTGTTAAGTGAGCAACCCGAACTTGACGTTTTATACCCTTATTCCCCTTTTCGATAGCGAAGGCTTTCAGATTAGAAAATGCTAGCATTGAAGAAGCAGACAATAAGCCTGCTCCTTTTAAAAAATTTCTTCTATTAGTGTTCATATTGGATAAATGAAAGATACCATCTAATATTATTTAATAAGCCACATTACATCATTCTGCGTATCCGACCCATTAAATTGCCTTTGTAGCGCTTCCTTCAGATTAGCTTCATTCGTGCTATACTCCGTTGTTGGGTAGGCCCATCTTTTGGGTATTTGGTTATTATTGGCATTTGCCGGTCCCACACTAAACGTTGGTACGCCGGTTCTTCTTTGTTCATAAAATGCCTCCCTACCTGAATTCTCAAAAAAGGCCACATATTTTTGAGTCAAAATCTGCTTTAACCCTTCTTCATTGTTTCCTGCATAAGTATTTGCTAGCAAGAATGCATTGATCTTGTCAGAAGAAACACCATAAAATTTCATCGATTCTTCTACTCCTAAGGCATAATGCTCGGCGGCATCTCCGCTTGTCCAACCTCTATTAATTCCCTCTGCTAACGCGAAATGCACCTCAGAGGCACCTAACTGTACAGCAGGAATCCCAGAAGGAGAAGTTACCCAATAATCGAAATTAATCATAGATAACTGTCCGTCCGTGGCCTGACGTAGAAGCGTACTTTGCAGATCACCCGTTTTACCCCCCCTATAAGCACTGAATGGATTAGCAGGATCGGGCGTTATACCATCTGCTGGCAGGGCCTGTATCATCAATCGAGGGTCTCTCGTTGCCTTTAAGATGTCCACATAGGTAGCGCCCAGTGTATTCCGTACGTCACGCTTGATAACGATACCGTCTGATGGCCAAAGTGGGTAGATATTAATTGTACTATACTTAACCTGGAAATTATCCTCATTGGAAAGTATCATCGGAAATTGGGCAGCATTGGTAAGCATCTCAGCAAATCGTTCTTTAACCCTAAGTTCAGGTGTATCTTCCGCTCGCTTGCTGAGACTTATTAGTATTCTTAATTTATAAGCGTTCACGAGTTTACGCCACTTATCAATTGCCCCATTGTATAAAAAGTCACCCTCGAGTGTTCGCTTGCTTGCTATATGCCCTTCCAGCTCAATATTTGCTTCCTCGAGCCAGGTCAGCACCTGTTCATAAATTTCACGTTGCGTATTATAGGTGGGTTGAAAATTCCCCTCCGATCCCCCTTTTATGGCATCAGTCATCGGAATATCTCCAAACATAATGGTTGCTCGAGCAAAAAAATAAGCCTTAAAGAATTTGGCCATAGTTAAATAAACAGCGCCTAGATCCCCCGCCTTTTCTGCTTCTATTTCCATCCTGTATACGTCGCGCAATGCCCCATAAGGATCATCAAAAGAACCTGTGGTCCAGTTGTAAGGTTGTCCGGCGTAGTACGCTTCATTTTGTGTCATATATTGATTATGTCGCTGATCTTGACTCCAGGGCGCGTCATAGCTTCTCATAAGTAAGCCTGTAAAGATTAGCTTCGGTGCTGGATCATATACAGCCGACGGATCTTTTTGCAAATCTTCTATTTTTTTACAGGAGCTTATCGAGCAAAGCGTAAGTCCGATGAGTATTATTAATTTAAAACTATTCATAACGTTAATGTATTCAATGAAAGAATTAATCGATGCTAAAAAGTAGCATTTAAGTTAATACCAAAACTTTTAACAGAAGGTGTTTGATAATCAGAACTAGCACTTGTAAACTGATCAAGATCCATATTTTGTGTTCCCTTACCGGTAAAATAAAAGAGATTTCTACCAACTAAAGATATGCTTGCTGTATCAAAGAATTTAGTTCTTCTCAGCATGGCTGACGGCAGATTATAACTCAACACCACTTCACGCAGTTTCACAAAAGTTCTTTTCTTTGCTGCTATTGGTCCCGACTGGTAATAATTGGTCGCCCATCCTTGCCATAATACAGGTATATCGTTTGGAGCAAATACGCGTGTGTCGGCAATAATATTTCCATCCTGGTCTGCACTTAATTGTCCACTTACAATCTTTAAACCGTCAGTCATTACAGTACCTTCATATCCATCTACATTGACGTTTTGCCAGTCTTTTAGGCGGTACTCATTCGCAGATTCAGGATGTGTACCTGATCCCCATTGCTTTGCGTCCTGTACATTATTAATTAAGCCACCAAACCGACCGTCAAACATAAAACTTAAGCTGAAGGTTTTATACCTGAATGTATTATTCATACTTATTGCCCAGTTATTATCAGAATGGCCGATCTTTGTCATATAAGGATTATAGGCCGGCAAGCCGTTTGTTCCAACAATAAGCTTCCCCTGTTCATCTTTCTGAAAATCCTTCACATAATAGCTATCCCATCGTTCGCCCACATGAATATTTCCGTAGCGATTCTGTACACCATCTATTTCATGGAGCCATGCATGGTTAGTAGAAGCATTCAACAAAACGTTCCATGAAAAATTGGGCCTCGAAATCGGCGTGCCATCTATACTAAGCTCAAATCCCTTTCTGAGCAATGTAAGACCATTGGTTTGACGGGCGCTTACACCAGAGGTGATGGAAGTAGTAAGATCAATGATTCTTGGCCCCTCCAGATTCCGAAATACCGCAGCATCCAAGCCCAAGCGCCCGTTCAAAAAGCGCATATCCAAACCCAATTCAAATGTCTTCACGCGTTCCGCCAACAGATCGGCATTTGGAAGTACACCGGTATATGTTACACCTGTATAGGTATTATCCCACCGGCCATAATTACTGTAAAAGGGAAGCAGTTTATAAATGTCATACTGAAAATCTTCATCCACAAAATCGCTGGCTACGTCTGCATAAGCTCCTCTTATCTTCATGGAGGAGATTACTTTAGGCAACGTGACCATTTCTGAGATAACCGCGCTCAAAGATGCCGATGGGTAAAAGTAAGTATTGTTCTTCATCGGCATAGTTGATGATTTATCCACCCGTCCAGTTAAACTTAGATATAACATGCTCTTATAGTCTAAATCAACAAATCCATAAACACTACCCACCTGCCTTGACGCACGATCGTTTGTGGAAATAGTTGGCATTACAGAATTACTCAAATCATAAACGCCTGGCACCGTCAAGCCCCTATCCGTCCTTGAAAATAGTGATTTAACACCTACCGTTCTTAAATTGCCGTAAATCGACCCAGTGAATCCTATATTATCAAAAAAGCGGTCCTGATATTTGAAAGAAGCTTCGGTATTGTTTTCCCAAAAAGTATCATAGGTTTCTTGATAGCCTCCAACCCTGCTTCCGCCAATGGTATAACCATACAGATTAGCAGATATTGGAATTTTAATCGTCCTATTTCTATTCCATGTACTTACACTGGTTCTGGCATTAAACATTAGCTTATCCGACAATTTATAATTCATCATCACATGGCCGTATACATCATCTTTATCATAAGTTCTAAGGTTTTCATAGGCCGTCATCCAAGGGTTATCATATATAGTATACTCCCTGTTAAACTGCTGTACATTTTCTTTTCCGGGTTGCCAATAATTTTTTAAGTCGTTGATATCATAGTCAGCACCACCCCAAAGAGTCAAGATATAAATGGGGCTATGCGGTCCATAAGATAGATTTGGGTAGTTGGGTGAATACTGTTTATTATAGTTAATGCTGGCGTCAAACCGAAGCCTGCTCCCTGCGTTGATTCCGCCACTAAGGTTCACATTTGTACCACCTAACTTCGTATTGGGCGTTGTACCCTTTTGAAACATCTGGGAAACAGAAAGCCTGAAATCTCCTTGCTCACCTTTTGTAGAAATTGCAACGTTATTGGTGCTTAGCAATCCGTTTTCCAGGTATTCTTTTAAATTATCCTTACCTCTGGCAATCCATGGTAAAGGAACAAGTTCTCCCGTCTCAGGATCTGTGGGACTATTATATTGTGTAATAAGTTGTCCTTCAAATCGAGGGCCCCAGATGTTATAATCATTATCATTAATCCCCCCTCCCCGACCGTCTTTAAATGCATACTCATAGTTAGATCCAGGGCCATATTCTGTTTGAATTTTTGGTATGGCATTATAGCCTGTTTGCAGTTGCGTGCTGGAATTGAATTCTACCTGAAAACCCTTATCGTTTGCTTTTGCTCTTTTCGTCGTGATAACAATGGCACCATTTTGGCCCCTGTTCCCATATAAGGCGGCAGCATTTGCCCCCTTAAGGACGGAATAAGATTCAATGTCGTCTGGACTTAAATTCCATGAATCTGTATTGACGGGCATACCGTCGACCACAATGAGGACGTTGCTTCGGCCTCTTAATGTAATACCGGGGTCGCCAAAAAGATTTGTGCTGGGCGTTATTGTTAAACCTGAAACCCTCCCCGCCAAATTAGAAATAGCATTTGGTTCCCTAGCCTTCACCAAATCCGGCCCCTTAACTTCTTGAATAGAATAGCCAACAGCTTGTTTTTCCTTTCTAATACCCAAAGCGGTTACAACCACCTCGTTAAGTCCTTGCTGACTGGAAGAAAGGGTTATCAACAGCTCTTGCTGCGTTCCCACTATTAATTCTTTGGCCTTATAACCAATAAACATGGCGCGCAAAGAATCTCCTTGCATAACCTGCAAATTAAAATTTCCGTTTTGATCCGTAGAAGCAAGTTTCCCTCTGGTAACATTCCTAATGGTAACCCCTGGGAGACTTTCATTGGTCAATGAATCGGTGACTTTTCCACTTATTGTTTTGGTCTGTCCAAAAGAATAGTGACAAAAGATTATCATCAGCAAGAAAATTAATGCGGATGTCTTCTGTAAATGAGATGGAGGTTGAACTAACATAAAAAACATTTAACAATTTCGCGTTCATTAAAAACATAGCAATATTAAACTTTGTATATTATTAGTAAACTAATGTAACGTTAAATTTCCGTTAAAATCAACTCCCAAGGACCTAAACTATAATATTTTATTGCAAAATAACCGCTTAATGCATTTTTAAACTAAATCAATCGATTGCGTATTTTTTATTTAGTCTCACTTAACAAATTATTTGTAACAAAAAAAGGGTCGCCTCTCGGCGACCCTTTTGCTAACAAGTGTTTTTTATTTAGTAACCAGGGTTTTGAACTAGTTTAGTATTTAACAACATTTCGGAAGTTGGTATAGGGTAAATACGGTAAGTAGCAGGCTGGCCACCTGGATTGAAGCCCCAGACACCTTCAAACTTACCAAAACGTATGAGGTCATTTCTGCGCCATGCTTCCCATGCAAATTCTCTTCCACGTTCAGTTAACAGCTCATCGAGCGTAATACTATTCACCTCTGGCGCTCCAGCCCTTATCCGTATTTTGTTCACCAGCGTTTCGGCTGTTTGCATTTCACCATTCACGCTTGTTACTGCTGCACCTCTCAAGATTGCTTCCGCCTTCATGAGGTAAACATCGGCTAAACGAAAAACAGGCACGTCGTTATTCGAATCGCGCGAACTTGGGTTAGTATTTTCATCCGGATAGTATTTAATAGATCTCACACCTCGGGCCTTTCCTAACTCATCATTCCCCACATCCATTGTGGCTGCACTACGTAAGGGCATTTCTGGTGTAAAGTCGAGCTGCCAATTTATTTCTTGATTCGGATTAGGTCCGCTATAGCTTGCGTCAAGCCCCTTGTTTGTCGTAGCGACCAATATTGGGTTACCGTTAAAATCAACCTGCTTGCCCGCTAACCATGTATTGTTCCGTTCATCACCAGCTAAATTGAATATTTTGTAAAAATCTGCAATCGTACTTAACGCTATACTTGGACGAAAAGGTAACTTATATTTATTCTGTAGAGCAGTATGGAGTCCAAATCGAGAGAACTGATTACCAGTAGCCAAGTTTGCATCATAAGGAACTGCAAAAATCGTTTCGCTATTAGGTCCATTTGTTGGTAAAAACAAGCTCGTAAAATCGGACACCAAAGACAGATTAGATTCTGATAATATCCTGTCTCCATAGGCAACCGATTCAGTATACCTCGGTGTACCTGTATAATATTCAGCGTTCAAATAAAGCTTCTGCAATATTACATAAGCCAACCAACGAGTTGGGCGACCATAAGTTAGCTGCCCAATTTCGGCAGACAGATCGGGTGCTGTAGCAACCAATTCAGATTCGATAAACGCAAATACTTCTGCGCGGGAGGATGTAGCCGGCTGCTCTGAAGAACCGAACGATGCAGAGATGGGGACATTGCCATATAAATCCATCATAAAGAAATAAAACAGCGCACGCATGGTACGAATCTCTGCAACAGTTTGTTTTTTAGAATCACTTTCTTCAGCACTTTCAAACAAACTTAACAAACGGTTACAAGTTTGAATACCACCAAAACCCCATTCCCATACAGCCTTTATAGTAGGGTGATCAGGGTTCCAACTGTGTTTGTGAAGCATACGGTATTGACCTCCGTCATCATAATTTCCATCCCTTGCCGGGATAATCGCTTCATCTGAAGAAAGCTCTTGCATCCTCCAATAATTCACTGCAAAACTTGATCGGAGTTGTGTAAAAACAGGTCCCGTTGCTGCCACGAAAGATTCTGGTGTGTTTGGAAAATTCTCCGGTGTCAGTTCCGACTCAACAGGCACATCTAGTTTTGTACAGCTAGTCGCCATTATAACGATCAATGTACTTAGTATATATATCTTTTTCATCTGTTTATTTTTTGTTAGAAAGAGTTCTTGGTGTTTGAAGATTTTAAAAATTTACGTTAAGCCCTAACATAAACGAACGGGTCTTCGGATAATAATTACGGTTATCGACACCGGGCTCTACCCCTCCCATACTAACTTCCGGATCAATACCTCGATAATTGGTAATAACAAATAAATTATTAGCACCTAAATACGCACGAAACGTACGATTATTTGTTTTAAAGGTATATCCCAAAGTAGCATTGTCCAAACGGAGGTAAGCACCACTTTCCACAAAACGGTCAGACATAAAATAAGCGTTGTTATCGTTAATTGGTTCTTGCTCATCTAGGGTAAAGCGTGGAATATTAGTTTGCGTTGCATTGTTCGGTGCATTCATATCTGCTAACGTTCCATTGATGATCTTATTTCCCATAACGCCGCGCAAAAAGAAATTCAAATCGAAACCTTTATACTTTATGGTATTATTCCATCCGTAAGTTAACTTAGGTTGTGCATTGCCGATGTAATAAAAATCATCAGACGTTGGCGCAATAGTTAGATTGCCGTCTTTATCGTAAAATTGGGAAACCCCGTCTTCATTTTTGCCAGCATATCGCCAAGTGTAAATAGACCCCAATGCATAACCTTCCTGTACGCGTTGAGAAGCATTTCCCGATTGCCCCCTGCCTCCCAAGAAAGCAGTCTGTATTAAGGGCAACTCAAAATTATTATTGCTTAGCGAAGTCATTTTATTTTTATTATGCGCTAAATTGATAGCAGTCGTCCAACTAAAGCCATTGTGATCAATTGGCGTTGCTTGTAAAGACAACTCAATACCTTTATTAGACATTTCACCTGCATTCGCCGTAAGCAAAGGAACAAAATACTGCGTAGCGGATACAGGGTAAGTCCACAATAAATCTGATGTACGCTTATCATACACATCAATGGATCCGGAGAGGCGGTTATTGAATAAACCAAAATCCAAGCCAATATTAGTGGTAGATGTACGCTCCCATTTCAGATCCGGATTTGCATTTTGAAAGGGTCCTATCGCATTTATAAATTTCCCATCATAGTAGAAACGTCCTGTGCTAGCATAAAGCAATCTAGAGGTGAATACATTGAATCCTGCAGAATTACCCGAAACACCATAACCTGCACGTAATTTCAAGCTGCTGATAGCAGGTAAACCCTGCATAAAATCTTCTCTATCAATGAGCCACCCAATAGATGCCGCCGGAAAAAGTCCCCATTTATTGTTGGTGCCAAACGCAGAAGATCCATCTCTTCTTAAACTTGCTTGAAACAGATATTTATTCTGAAATTGGTAGTTTGCTCTTCCATAGAAAGAAATAAGGCGCAATGTCTGAATACGTTTATTTCCATAATCAACAGCTACCCCCTCGTCTGGATCACCCAAGCCTGGATTGTTATAGGAAAGTTCATCCGTCACAAAGCCCTGGTTAGTAGTTTGAAAACCATCACCTAAACGATCCTCCTGCCAAGAGTATCCAGCCAATAACTTCAAACCATGCTCGCCAAAAGTTTGATCATAGTTAAAAAACGACTCAATAATTTTCTTCGTATTTGTAACGGTATTTCTGATCACGCGGCCATTCACATTTTGCGCTAATCCAGATAAACGGTTATAATAAATATTACTATCGATACGCTCGTCCTGGTAGGATACATTCGTGGTAAAATCTAATCCCTCCAGAATAGTCACTTTCGCTCCGCCACTGGCTAAAAACAACTTTGTTTTTTGATCAATCTCATTATTATCTATCAACGATACTGGATTTAGATAGCCACGTGTTACGGAAAAATCTTCACTATACGAACCGTCCGGCTGTCTTACAGCTACGGTTGGCAAGTACGTAAGCATATTGCTATAGACCTCCTCCGGAATCAACTTGCCATTTGTATTACTATTTGTTATGTTCAAATTTAATTTCAGGCGATCATTAAAAGCCCGTTGTTCCATATAGCCTCTTGCTATAAATCGCTCCAGGGATGAACCTTTAATGATTCCTTGATTATTTAAATAGTTTACACTGGCTCCATAAGAAGACTTTTCGCCGCTTCCACTAAATGAAAGATTGTGATTATGTGAAATGCCTGTACGGCTCACCTCGTCCTGCCAATCAGTATTGCTCCCGTCATCCGTTGATGCTGTCTTTCCATTCTCACTCAGGTAACTTCGCAGCTCTTCACCACTCAACATATCAATGGTATTTGAAATTTGTTCGGCTGCTACATAGGTGCTATAAGAAAGCCTGGTAGCGCCACCTTTAGCCTTTTTTGTAGTCACCATAATAACACCATTAGCAGCACGGGAGCCATAAATAGCGGTAGAGGCAGCATCCTTCAGCACGTCAATACTTGCAATATCATCTGGTGCAATCAAATCAATGGATGCACCCGGCACGCCATCTATCACATAGAAAGGTTCTTGAGAGCCCGTCCTTAAAGTTGAAGGACCACGCAAAACAACCGCTGGTTTCTCATTTGGATTACCGCTCCGCGTTATATTTAGGCCAGCAACTTTACCCTGCAACAACTGACTAGGTGTACTAAATACCCCTGTATTGAATTCCTCGCTGCTCACAGAAGTTATAGCTCCCGTTATTTCACGCTTACTGCTAGTACCATAGCCAACAATCACCACTTCTCCTAAGCCCATAGGTTCTTCCTTTAATTTCACATTTAAGGTAATCTGTTTTCCTGGCACGACTTGATAGTTACGTAAGGTATCCGGCACAAAGCCAACATAGCTGAATACAAAATCGTAAGGCCCACCGCTGGGAATAGATGCAAACTGGAACAAGCCCTGTTCTGTGGTACTTGCCTGAAAGCTCTTTTGGGTACTTTGGTTAATGGCTCGCACACTTACCCCAATAAGTGCTTTGCCTAGCGTATCTTGTACAAGCCCTTTTACAAGGGGTCTTTCCTGTTGCGCCAGCAATTGCTGACTAAAGAGCAAACAGACAGCGAATAAGATACCGTTCTTAAATTGCTTTAATACATTCATCTTGAGTTGATTTTTTTTAATAAGTATTTGTGTGTGGTTATGGTATAAAAATTATTTTGTTTGTATAATAAAACCTTCGCTAATGCTGCCTTGCATCTCAACATCATTTAAGAGGCAAATCTTCTGTAACACATCGTTAATACGTTCCAATTTCATGTCAATATCTCCTGTGTATGTAATATCTTCTATCCCGACAGCTTCACCTACTTCAATTTTTACCTGATAGGCGTCAGCTAAAATCTTCAGCACCTCATTAAGCTTTATATTTTTAAACTGCAGTGTATTGTCAACTATCTCAAATGAGCTCTCTGGATCGTTCCGTAATGTTTTTTCTACCTTGATAATTTCTTTATTAGTAACACGGTTATAAGTAAAGGCTTCCCCTGGAAGCAAGATCTTATTAATGGTATTATCCATTGGATGTTCCATCTGCACCTGTACTTTTCCTGTATGAAGATTTATGATGGTTTTATTCCCATTAACAGCCGTATTAATGGTAAAGGAAGTTCCAAGAGCAGTAGTTTTTAATTCCCCTGCAAAAACGCTAAATGGCCTAGACTTATCTTTTACCACGGCAAAAAATGCTTTGCCCTCTAAATAGGTTTCTCGCGAGCGGTCGGTAAAGTGCTCCAGATGCTTTAAAGTACTTTGGGGGTATAGGGTTACCAGAGATGAATCCGCTAAATTAAGTTTGATATTTTTTAGAGACGTGTTACGGTACACTTTCCATTGAGGGGTATTTTGTACCAAGGAGGGCTTTTCTTTTACATTAAGAGGCGTGTTTTGTTCTGAAGCTTTCCATAATCCAATTGCAATAAGCAATAGCGTCAAGGTTGCGGCCGCCGAAAAAATTCCAGGCCAATATATCTGTAACTTTTTATCTTTCTGATCTTCTGATAAATCCCTTTTTAAATGCCCTTTTATATGTTGTAATAGTTGGGAAGATTTTTCCTCATCTAGCCTTTCTTCTCCATAAAAGGAGGACCAGTCTCTCTCTGGGAACAACCGTTTAATCAGTTTATCGGGTTTACTCCAAAGACGCTGCTTTAAGTTCTTTCTTTCCTTCATACTTACATTTAATACGTATGTCGAAAGACCTCCCCCTACGAGTTAACAATTATTTAACATTGCGAATTCTTTTTTAAAGGAGTTATCATAAAAAGATGGAGTACATATACTGTTTTAACTGACTTAATACTTTTGCAATATGATTTTCTACCGTTTTCGTTGACACGCCCATCATCTCGGAAATTTCTTTATGGCTCATTCCCTTATCTCTACTCAGGTTGAAAATCAATTTACGAGTGGCCGGCATTTCTGAAAGCTCTTCGTCAAAAATCCGCATCAAATCTTTTGCTTCGATGATATGGGCTAAATTATCTGAAAAGGGTGTATGCGCACTCTCGCCTTCATACTTATTTCTCGTCGCTTCCTTACGCAGCTCATCAATCATTACTTGCCTAGCCATGTGAAATAATTGCACAGAAAGGTCAATATGGTTCCTCAATGTCTCTTTACGGTTCCAAAGTTTAATAAAAGTAAGTTGCACAACTTCTTCGGCAAGAAAATCTGATTGTGTCTTCTTTTTGATAAAGAAATAAAGTCTTTGATGGTACTCCATATAAATGGCATCAAAGGCTTTTAAATCTCCCTGCTTTAGATCCTTTACTAATTGCATACGCCCCCAAAATTAGTAGGTAACTTTAAGCTTAAGCATGATTCCATGTTAAGCTTTTATTAAGCACGATCTGTAGTAGAGATTACAGACCGAATTGTTCATAATTGGTTTTACGGTTTTTACCCGTTTTTATCCTCTACATTAAACTTACCAGAACCTGCTATAGATCACGGCCAATAACAAAATGGTAGTAACACTTAATATAATGGTTGAAGGTTCGAGCTTAAACATCGATTTATCCAAAGCAATAGCCTTCGCACTGATCTTTGGCCCGGCCAAACTTACACCTACCATCACAAGCACAGTTGTTAAGAAAGACCATCCTAAACATATAAAGAAAGGTATTTCATAAATGCCATCCGAATTTTTAAATGCTGAATATAACCATGTTTCCGGTCCTAATAAGGAAACAGCCAATTGGTTAAAAAATATAGAAGCGGCAAATCCAGTTAAGATACCTACTACTGCTGCGGTACCACTGGTACGTTTCCAGAACATCCCTAGCAAAAAGGTGGCTAAAACGCCCGGACTAATAAAACTTGAATACTTTTGTACGAATGTATAGCCCCCTTCTCCACTGATGCCCAATAAATCATTCCAAGTAAAGGCAATGCTCAATAGCATAGCAACAACCACTGCTATACGCCCCGTTTTCACCATCTTAATTTCATCTGCTTCTTTATCCAGGTATTTCTTATAGACATCCATCGTAAAAATGGTGGAGATACTGTTAGCCTTCCCAGCAAGTGATGCCACAATAGCTGCCGTCAGTGCTGCAACTGCCAAGCCTTTCAAACCTGCAGGGAGGAAAGTCAGAATGGCTGCATAAGCGGCATCTTTATTGCCTCCATCCATAGCCGGCAATAACCCTTTTCTATGCAAAACATAAGCAATAATACCTGGCAGCATGACGATGACGGGCATTAAAATCTTCAGCAAGCTTGCAAATAATATTCCCGTGCGAGCGGTTTTGAGATCCGCACCCAGCGCGCGCTGCGTAATATATTGATTGCAACCCCAATAGTTCAGGTTACTGATCCATTGTCCTGCAGCATACATACCAAAAGCGGGAAGTATAAGGTACTTATCCACATAGTCCTGCGATGCGCCAGCGGTTGGTTTGGTAATCATCAGATGAAAATGATCGGGCGCTTCTTTCATCAGCACATTAAATCCGGCCATTGCATCCTTACCAAAACCAAAACTTTCACTTACAATGGTAAGCGCCATATAAGTAGTTGCTAATCCCCCAACAATTAAAACAGCCACCTGTATAGCATCTGTATAACCGATTACTTTCATACCGCCTAAGGTAATAAAGATGGCAAAAAGTGCTAGTACCATCATGATTTCATGAAAATGAGCCCCTCCTAGTAGGCCATTAATTGCTAAAGCCCCTAAATAAAGAATGGAAGTAAGGTTCACGAAGACATAAAGGAATAACCAAAAAATAGACATAATAAGTGCCACCTGCTCATTATACCGCCTGGTAAGGAATTGTGGCATCGTATAAATCTTATTTTTGATATAAACAGGCATAAGAAAAATTGCCACTAAGATCAATACTGCAGCACCCATCCACTCATAAATTGCTACCGCTATACCAGCAAAAAAACCATCTCCGCTCATTCCAATAAATTGTTCTGCCGAAATATTAGAAGCAATAATAGAAGCGCCAATTGCCCACCAAGTGAGGGAGCCTTCTGCAAGAAAAAAATTTTTAGAGCTGGTTGTTTCGGTTTTCTTTTTCCTCCTATAAATCCAATACCCGTATGAAACGACAATAATTAAATATATGGCAAATACTAGATAGTCCCAAAAAACAAGTTGGTTTGGCATGGATAGCTATTAAATAAATAAAATCAAGGATAATAGACATGCTAATCAATTGATAAGACAATCGATTAGCACGACATTTTGTTGGAGGCAAACTTAGATAAATTGATTATATAATGCAATTTAACGAGCGTTATTCACTGTTAAAATCTGTTGGCCACCTTAAAGTACGTACAGGCTCTAGAATTTAAGTGTAGCGGGAAGATATTTCGCTACCAAATCTTCATAATAAGGTTTTAACTCTTGCCAATTAGGCGGCACCGGATTTTTTGAATATAAATCATAAGGGTTGAAAAGATTTACCCATTTGAACATTTCCTGATCGTGCTTACTTAATAAGTGGTCATAAGCATGTTCACGATGCTGGGCATAGAAGGAGTGATACCGCAACATATATAACGCACTTTCAGGCAAATAATCTTTCATCATCTGATAAACATACTCGTCATGCCCCCAAGACATTTGTACATTATCTAAGCCGCAATTAGGTTCGTATATACCGTACTTAGTATTAAATGTTTTATTGTCGTAGTCGGGATTTGCGGTAAAAAATTCTGAATAAACAATCTTATCCGAGAACGCACATCCCAATGGAAACGTATCACCAACCACTGCCCACTGGGGTTCTCCAAACAAACACAATACTTTGCCCATGTCATGAAACAGCCCGGTTAATACCATCCAATCTGGATGACCATCCGCTCTAATGGCTTCTGATGTTTGCAGTAGATGTTGAAACTGATCCAAATCGGTATCCGGGTCCGAATCGTCAACAAGCTCATTGAGGAAATCGAATGCTTGCCAAATCGGCATTTCTTTTTTATCAAATTTTAAAAAATCGCTTTTCTTCTTTTCAACAAATTCATACGACTGGTATGTGTGGTTTAAGCGATAAAACTCTTTAACGCTATCACGTGCAGGCTCTTCATAATTTCTGTATTCCTCTTTTGTTTTATTTGTCGCGATGGTATCCGGGTCTGGGTAACGGCGTAATAAATCGTCTTCCCAATGCTCTAAATCCGCTAGCGGATTATTAATTGCTGAAATATCTTGATTGTTCATAATGTTTAGTTATTAGTTGTTAGTTATTCGTTGTTGGTTATTCGTTATTGGTTATTGGTTATTAGTCAGTCCTTTTACTTCTTAACAAATCACCATTTAACTACTTAACGGATCATCATTTACCCAAATTTGCAAGAAATTCTTTAGGAAAAATCATTTTTGAATAGATATATTTACTTAATCGTTTACGTAAAACCAATCAGCATAACCACAAAAAAGACTATGGCAACTATAGGGATGAAAGAATTGGCTAAGCAGCTTAATCTATCAACAGCAACTATTTCAAAGGCTCTTCGTGATAGTTATGACATCAGCGAAGAGACTAAGCAGCGGGTATTTAAGCTTGCCAAGAAGCTCAATTATATCCCAAACGCACATGCCAGCAGTTTAAGGGGAAAAAAAAGCAAAACATTGGCAATGGTAATTCCGGAGGTAGCAGATAGCTATTTTGCACAATCAATTAACGGTGTAGAGGCCATAGCACAGGCAGCAGGTTTCCATGTGCTGGTTTATTTAACCCATGAACAATATGAAAAAGAGAAATCAATTTTAAAAGAACTGCTTAACGGCAGAGTCGATGGAGTACTTATATCTGTGACGAGCCAAAGTAAGGATGTTTCCCATATCAATGAACTAAGGCACGCAGGTATACCCGTTGTTTTCTTTGATCGTGTATTTGAGAATATCGGCAATGGAGAGGTTACTACCGACGACTTTAACGCCGCCTACCTATTAACGCAACATTTAATTAGTGAGCACTGTAAAAACATCGCATTTCTATCATTTTCCAATTCTCTATCCATTAACACCCTTCGCCTAAACGGTTATAAAACTGCTCTTCAGGATCATGGACTAAAGGTGGAGAAGAAAAATCTTCTGGCCTGTCTCGACCGGGAAGACGAAAACAAAGTCCTAATCAAAAAACATTTACTTCGCAAAAATCGACCCGACGGAATAATCGCCTCGGTGGAAAAACTGATAACACCCCTCTATCTCGCCTGCCAGGAGACAAAATTAGCAATTCCGAAAGATATCAAAGTTGCCGCTTTCTCCAATCTTGCAAATGCGGCAATCTTGGCACCTCCAATTACAACGGTTACTCAACCGGCTTTTGAAATGGGCAAGACCGCTGCAAGTTTATTAATAAAAGCATTGAAGGGCACGGCAATGGATACAGATGAGCAAAAAATCATTTTGCCTTCTAAACTGGAAATAAGGCAGTCATCCAGCAGAACTTTTTCATAGAGAAAAGCGTTGCAGGGCCTTTAAAAAGGCCTTCAATTGCTCAACTAAAAAAAGCAAAAATATTTTTTTTAAAAAAGTATACTAATTTAGTAGACTTTTCATATCTTTGTTTCATAGTTCAGTCTTCTCTTCTCATATATATTAGGTTTTATAATTGGTTAGCTCAAAGTGTCCGCCCATCGGGCACTTTGTTTTTTATCCTATTTAATATTTACGGAACCTATTATTTCCAATAATTATTTTTTTAAATAGTCGGGCCCCTATGAAACAAAAACA
>DATMSZ010000136.1:0-32639 GCA_035565175.1 Pseudosphingobacterium sp. | reverse complement strand
GCAGACAAGTGGTTAATTGTATTTGAAGCATCATCGTAAGCGCCTCTCATTAACCTGTTCACAAGGTAGAACACAAAAAGAAAAAAAGACATGAATAAACCTTACCTATTGTATGAAAAAATACTACCTATAATAAGCCTTTATCAGGGGCAACCAGGCCAAACCAAGAAAAAGACTATTAAACCAGTATACTTTATTTATATCTTTACCCACAGAATTACTTCTGCAAAATAAAAAAGTACGATATCACCATGATTATTAATGCTGTTAGGAAATGTATTGAAAGTTTTTATCCAGCCATAGCAAACAATTGGAAAAACTATAGAAGATTCGTGTTTATTGGACTTACAGCTCTTTTAGGTTTTATTACAAATCCGCTAAAAGCGCAGCGTACATACGACCGAGAAAATTTAAAGCAGCAAAAGATAGATCATGCCCATCCCGTTCAGGTAGATGATGGGCACCAGCATGATGGGAGTCAAAGCCATGACCATCTAGCGCATATTCAAGCCTACCGAAGAGAAACCACTTTTGTGCATCATTTACCCGCTCCAAAAATACTTGCAGGTATCGGAACATGCGACTTTCCTATCCGTACACAATCAGCTCTCAGCCAACAATTCTTTAATCAAGGAGTAGCATTACTCCATTGTTTTTGGGATTTTGAGGCCTATCGAGCCTTTAAAGAAGCGATCAGAACTGACTCTACTGCCATTATGCCCTATTGGGGCTTATATTCGGCAGTTGGGGCAATTGAAGGCAATGATTTCGAAGCCGATAAGCAGCTAGCTTTAGATAAAATGCGCAATCTTTATGAGCGGGCGGCACCCAAAGAACAGCTCTATGTGCAAGCTATACTTGCGCGGGAAGACCCAGCAGCGGGCAAGGCAGGTTACCATCACTATATGGAACTGTTGATACACCGTTATCCCGAAGATGTTCAGGCGAAGCTCTTCCTCGCCCTTAGCAAGTTGAACGGTTACGACGTTGACCTTAACCCTCGTGAAGGTACTTTATATGCAGAATACTTGTTAAAGGATATTCTCCGGGCCGACAGCCTGAATGCCGCAGCGCATCATTACTGGATTCATCTCAAAGAAAATTGCTGCCCCGAGGAAGCCTTAGCCAGTGCGAGGCAATTACCAAAATTAGCACCTAATTCAGGACATATGGTACATATGCCCGGTCACGTTTACTATAAAATAGGCGAATACCGTAAAGCGCACATGGCTTTTATAGAGGCGGTAAAAGCTGATTCCACGTATATCGCAGAGCAGGGTATTCCGGAAGTGGACGCATGGAACTTTATTCATAACATTAACTATTTACTTGCAAACTGCGCTCAAAATGGTAATTACGCTACCGCTCTCTACTACGCCAAAAGACTTCAATCAATGCCTGTTAGTAAAGAAAGAAGCCAAAAATATGAAGGTCGTTTTTTCTACCAGGGAATTATTGCGCCTGCTAAAATGGAGCTCTGTTTTGGTAAATATAGCGAAGCTGCCAAGCGTTTAAGAGCCATTCAGAATGTGGATTCTGTTTACTCATTAAGGGCGATGGCTTACCGTGATGCCTTGCTCCATTTTGCACTCGGGATGGAAGCCGTAACGAAGGGTGATGCTGATGTTGCAAACAACTATGCTAATAAATTGGAAAGCCTCTTATGGCAAAACACGCAGGCCACCAACAAGCAGGAACAAATCAATAAAAACCGACTGAAAGAATTATCGATCACCGCAATTGAACTGCGTGGTAGAATTGCCTTGCTCATAGGCGATTTCAAATTAGCTGAATCACTTTTAACGCAGGCGGCTGATGCAGAGAAGAACTTGGGTTATAGTGAACCACCAGCATATGCCAGACCGGTACTCATCAGTCTAGAAGAACTTTTTGTCAAACAAAAGAAATGGGATCGTGTATTGGAAGTGATTGATCAGCTCGACCAACAACATCCAAATAGCATTCATGCCCTTCAAGGATATATCAGGGCGTACAGGGCGATTGGAAATGAAGAACAAGTGCATCACTATAACCAAAAGCTATTAGAAATCAACTGATTATGGTCTAAGCAAAGCGGAGCATATTAGTATGCTATTGCTGCTAATCTACCATGCCATTTAATTGATTTGATGAAATTACCAATGCCTTGAATAAATCTACGCTGTTACCCTTAAGAAGTCGCGGGTAGATTCGAACTACCGTAAAAGGCCGTGCAGGCCTCCACCTAGCCACTCGGTCACGCGACATTTAATTATAGATAGCTTTAATGACGATCGGTTGTTACTCACGATCGACGAGTGGCGTTATCTTGGTATATTCTGTTTCCCTATCCGCCTCCTGTGAGACTTCCTCATCCCCAGCTAAGCGTCTAGCCAGCAGATCGTGTCTAATATCTACACACGCATTGCTATTAATTATTTCAACTTCTATCGCTGTCTTTACCTTCATAATACCCTCCATTTTAAGTTAATCGTTCATAAGCCGATACAAAACAATCCATTGAGATCAAATTTAGAAAAAATAAAACAAAATCTACTAATTCACTAGATTTTATTTATACCTTTACATCGGTAATCATAATTACTGATGTTGATCGCTCTATTACCATATTGTTTCTTCTCTTATCTATTAGGTTTATAGTTGCTTAGTTAGTCAAAGTGTCTACCCTTCGGACACTTTGTTTTTTTGAATGAAGAATCGGAGCACCCGTCGATTACAGCAAGTTCTTAAGTACGTTATGTAACGGCGTCATATGGCTCAGCAATTGAAGGTTAAAACATTAATTTAATGCTTAATATTTATTTTACTTTACAATGAAGTACTTTTCTTTTTTTACAATTGTCTTTTTTACATTTTTTTTGGGCTATACCTCTTTTGCCCAGCAAAAAAAGCTTAATGTCGTTTTTATTCTGGCTGACGACCTCGGGTACGGCGACCTGGGTGTTTACGGACAAAAGTGGATACAAACACCAAACATAGACCATCTGGCTAAAGAAGGCATGTTGTTTACAGACTTTTATGCCGGTGCACCTGTATGTTCCCCCTCACGCAGCGTATTGTTAACTGGTTTGCATACGGGGCACACCACCATCCGTGGAAATGCAACCATCCGCGGTGGCAAGGCCGGAAAAAAAGGTGCACAAACCGTATACCGGGCAAACCTAAACCAGCAAGATATTACTATTGGCAATGTCATGCAGCAAGCCGGCTATCAAACTGCGCTGATCGGTAAATGGCATCTGGATGGCTACGATACGCTAGCCACCCCCTTACATCGGGGCTTTGATAAATTTAGCGGCTGGCTCATCAGTTATCCAGAAACCTACGCAAGCACCTACTGGCCAGAAAAGCGTTATACCAACGGAAAGATCGTAGCCATTCCCCAAAATCAGCAAGATAAAAAAGGATATTACGAAACCAACCTATGTACCGATGAGGCCCTAGCCTTTCTCAAACAACAAAAAGAAGGCACTGAGCCTTTCTTTCTGATGATCAATTACAACAATCCTCACTCCCCTTTAGATGCGCCGAGCACAAAAAAATACGATCACTACAACTGGTCTCCTGATCTTAAAACCTACGCCTCCATGGTGGATATATTGGATGAGTCGGTAGGTAAAATAAAAAAACAGCTGATAGAAACAGGTCAGGATAAAAACACCCTATTGATCTTTTGCTCCGACAATGGCCCCCGATCAGAAAATACAGATCGGCTCACTGCTGTGGCTAATTTCTTCGACTCCAACGGAGCACTCACCGGATATAAACGTGATCTGAATGAAGGAGGTATCCGGGTACCATTTATTGTGTGGGCTCCAGGTTATGTAAAGGCCGGTACGGTAAATAAAACCCCTGCCTATTTTGCAGACATCCTACCAACCTTGGCCGCTATTGGGCAATCAACGGCCGACTATAAAACCGATGGGCAGTCAATCCTCCCGGAGCTAAATGGTACGGGAAAGGTAGCAGACCGTTTTCTTTATTGGGAGTTTTTCGAAAAAGGCTTTGAGCAGGCCCTACGTTACGGCAATTGGAAAGCCATCAAAAGAGACAACAACATTGCTTTATATGATCTGACCCGTGATCTAACCGAGCAACAAGATGAGGCAGCGAAACACCCCGAACTGGTAAGTCAGTTTCAGCACTATCTGGACACCTGCAGAACTCCTTCACCCTATTGGCCAACCGAGTTAGAAAAAAAGAATCTCCCACGCTAAATCATTTCGGGGATCCTAAGCAGAGGCCTTAATTTGACATTTATTCAAGTAAACACCCTAATACAATAAGTAAGAGACTGCCTAAAAATCATTCCTTTACGTCACCCCGACTGAAGCATAGCGAAATGGAGAGGTCTATGTGTTTGTAAATTAACAAAATAGATTTCTCCACTCCACTGCGTTCCGGTCGAAAAGACGATCAGATGCTACATTTTAGACAGCTCCTCATTCGTTTACTCATCAAGCGAAGATTTTCAACATTCTTTAAAGCATCAGGCTAGGGAGAACTCATAAGCGTTAATAGCCCGGATTTTGTGTATACAGGCCTTGCTTCACCGATAGTTCTTCAGCAGGAACCGGATAGATCAAGGCGTTGGCATCAATGGTTTGAATATTCGGCAAATCATCTGCCACTTTCCAATTATTGATGGTCTCCACGGCCTTTCCAAATCGGATCAGGTCGTTCCAGCGTAGTCCCTCCCCCAAGAATTCTCGCCGACGTTCCGCTAATAAATTATCCTCATCGATCGCCGTAAGTGCCGGTGCACCGGCACGCACACGCACCTGGTTTACTAATTCCAGTGCTTCTAGTGATGACCCTCCCGCACCATGCAAAATGCATTCTGCCTTCATCAGTAAAACATCCGTATAGCGCAGCGCAATAAAATTAATAGACCAATCCCGACCGTTACGCCCCCTCTTATCTAGATCTATATATTTTTGTATAAAAGGGCTTTTATAACTTAATCGGATGGAAAAGTCCTCGCGCACATCTTTGCCAGTACCTGCACTATGCTGATAGGCCCTACGAAGATCATTAGATACCTGAAAGCTGCTCGCCCCATAGCCATTCCCGTAGGAATTGGAGAGTTTCTGATCTGTCCAGAAGGCAACAGGCACTAGATGGCTGGGAAAGGAAGCACCATTTGTACTGCTCATAAATTGCACGTCAAAAATCACCTCTTTGTTGTTTTCGTTGTCATAATTGAAGATATCGGCATAGCTATCCAATAAGCCAAACTGACCCGAGGCAATCACCTCATTAAATAGCGCAAGCGCTTTATCATATTCATTACTATTCAAACCGGCCCCCAAAATCCCATAGGACGGTCCTGAACGGGTCAGGTAAACCAAGCCCAACAGGGCTTTTGCTGCATAGGATGTCGCCCTTCCCAGATTGGAGGCATCGTAACTTGTAGGCAGGTTTTCACCGGCAAAGGTGAGATCTTCTATAATCAAGGGATAAACCGCTTCTGGATTACTACGGGGAACCGTTGTCACTTCCTCGGCCGATAAGGGTTCACTGATCAATGGAACGGGACCAAACAGACGAATAAGCTGAAAATAGTAAAAAGCCCTTAAGAATCGCGTCTCCCCTTCCAGCCGCGAGCGCAATGTGGCGTCCGTAATGACATTCCCCTTCGTTTTTAATGCTTCCAGCGTACTGTTTGCATTGAAGATCCCATTAAAATTATCACGCCATGCGTCTAATACAAATCCCGTAGTACTTATTGTCGGCAAAAAATCGTTTACGCCCTGCCAATCACGATTGCCATCATGAATAGCGTTGATATTATCGCTGCGCATTTCTCCTAACCATAATACCTGGCTTGGATAGGACGTCAGCTTGCTGTACACGCCGTTTACTGCCTGCAAAAAATCGTTGGTATTACTGTAAAAGCTCGACTCGGTTAAATCAGAGATCGGTTGTTGATCCAATTGCTTATTACAGGACGTTACCAGCAAAGGGAACAAAAGGACTAGTGCAACTTTAATCCCGTCCATAACTCGTTTATTTAATGTCTTCATGAAATTTGTATTAAAAGGTAATATTTACGCCCAATGATGCTGTTTTACTTAAAGGCATCGCTCCATAATCAGCCGCCAACGGATAGCTGCCGTTTCCGCTTACATTGGTATTCTGTGCTTCCGGGTTTACACCGCCGGTGTATTTATCATGACTGAAAAAATTTTGAAGAGATGCATAGATCCTTGCGCTGCTGAATACACCGTTTTTAACCAATGCGTTCAATTTATAACCCACGGTGATGTTTTGTATTCGCCAAAAATCACTCGAATAAACCCAATCAGAAGTCACTGCGGGAACGGTATAATTAGCACCAAATTTTCCTCTCGGAGCTTCGTAATTCGGGTTATCTTCCCTCCAGCGGTCTCGCCAAACGCCCAGTACATTGGCAGTGGTAGAACCTGGGAAGTCCAGCGCCCTGCCCAAAAACGACATGACCGAGCCACCCTGTTGACCATAGACCAGCACACTCAGGTCAAAATTTTTATAACTAACAGTATTGGTAATACTCCAGGTGTACTTAGGGTTTGGCTGCCCCCCTACCTGCCGATCGTCTGCACTGATCACGCCATCGCCATTTGCATCCACATATTTTGGATCGCCTACCGTTTGGTTCCTCACTTTGGCAACATTGGGATTATCCATATCCGCTTGTGTTAAAATACCATCGGTTTTGGTAACGTAATAACTGAACATAGGCAGCCCCGGCTGTAAGATAAAGGGTGGATTACTACCACTGTAAGCAGAAGCAATATAAATTGGGGAGCCGTCTTGATTTAACGACAATACTTTATTGCTGTTAAAAGCAATATTCGCATTGGTAGACCAAGTAAATGCACCTTTCGCTATGTTTATAGAATTGACGCCAATTTCCAAGCCTCTATTCTGCACTTCTCCAATATTCTGCAGGCTACTGCTAAATCCACTGGCCCCTAACACTGGCAAATTCAGTAGGAGGTCCTTGTTTCTCTTTTGATAAACATCTACCACAAGATTGAGTCTTCCCTTCCATAAAGAGGCATCCAAACCCGCATCGTAGGTATTAGAAGTTTCCCATTTCAAGGCGGCATTAGCTAAGCCCGCCAATACCTGCCCACTGGCAGCAATGGGTGTATTTCCACCGAAATTATAAGACGATTGCGTGAATACCGATATAGCATTGTAGTTTCCTATATTATTGTTTCCTGATTTTCCATAACTGAACCGAAGCTTTAGATCGCTGATCACAGCGGAGGATTTCAGAAAGTTTTCTTCCGAAATACGCCATCCTATGGAAGCAGAAGGAAACGCGCCCCACTGGCTCTGCGACCCGAACTTTGAAGAAGCATCTCGACGAATCGAAGCAGATAAGAGGTATTTTCCTTCATAATCATATTGAATGCGGCCGAAATAAGAAAACAGTGTATTTGTATTTTCGGTAGTATTTCCATTTACCGTAACTCCTGTACTATTCGGTATGGCATTATTGATCGTCTCGATAATGTTGTTTGCGTATCCACCGGCCGTACTCAATCCGAAATTATCATTGTGCACCCAGTTATACGAAACACCTGCCAACACATTTAGGTTATGGACATCGTTGAAGGTATGTATATAGTTTAAGGTATTTTCATTGACAAAGTTCTGACGGCGAAACCCATTATAAGAACCACTGGCGTTCTTGCCGGGATTGCTGATCCGGTCGGCCGCGCCTCCAATGGCCACATAATCCGAAACGTAAGCTTTCGTTGTCTGATTAATATCATCGTAGTTCACCGTTGTTTTAACCTTTAGATTCGGCAAAACCTCATACTCTGCATAGATGGAAGACAGGATACGGGTACGCTTGGTTAGCCCGATCGTATTATTTAACACGGCAACCGGGCTGGCTAAACGGGCTGTTGCCCAGCCATAGTTTGCGTATGGGCCAGCATTGGTTTCCAGTCCGGCATCTTCCTCTACCACCGGCGTTAAGGTTGCCGCGTTCATGAGCACGTTGTCTTTCCCTTCTGCCCCAGGGTTGTTCGTTTCGCTGTAGGACGGATTCAAATTCAGCCCAAACCTCCATTTATTTTTAGCTCTGGCCTCCAGATTGGCCCTTGCCCCGAAATTCCGAAAGCCACTGTTCAGCAAATTTCCTTTTTGGTTCAGGTAATTTCCGGAAACAAAATAGTTAACATGATCGGTTCCGCCGCTGGCAGATAAATCGTAATTTTGAAATACGCCTGTTCGGTAGATCTCGTCCTGCCAATCCACCAAACGAAGTCCCGGGTAACCGGCCTGCGACCATCGGTCATCTGGCATATACGTTACATTGTATTCACCTTCTCCCAAGCCCAGCATCGCCCGGCGCTCATCATTTGTTTGATCGGCCGTTCTCCCTGTTCCAGAACGCACCCAATTGGCATTAGCCACTTCCGTAGCCATTTCAATCCATTCTGTGGGAGAAAGCACATCTAGCTTTTTCGCAACGTTGCTAAAACCGGTATTGGCATTCAATGTAATTTTTGCCTGTCCTGCCTTCCCTCTTTTGGTTGTGATGAGCACAACACCGTTGGCAGCCCTTGAGCCGTATATGGCTCCCGCCGCTGCGTCTTTCAATACCTGAACGCTTTCAATATCGTTGGGAGAAATGCTATTGAGCGGATTAACGCCGAAACCTCCCGAAGCGTTCTGACTGGAAACATCTAACGGAAATCCGTCAATTACATATAAAGGTTCGTTGCCCGCATTGACGGAACCGCTCCCCCTTACCAGGATGCTTAACCCAGACCCGGGCATTCCCGTTTGCTGCCTTACCTGAACGCCCGGCATTTGGCCAATCAATGCTTCTTCTATTCGAGCAATAGGTCTTTCCTGAACTGCCTTCGCGTCGAACGATGAAACAGCGCCCAAAACAGAAGCCTTTTTCTGCTCGCCGTAGCCCACTACAACCACTTCATTCAGCGCAGCTACGTCTTCAGCCAAGGTGACGCGCAAGGCAGCTGTACCTTGAACAGCTTCTTCCAACGTAATGTATCCAACTGCCGAGAACACCAAGACGCCATTGGGTGCGGCAGATATAGTGAATTTACCCTGCGCATCGGTACTGGTAGCACCGCTACCATTTTTTAGTTTAACACTGACCGACGGAAGGGGCTCTCCCTGAACAGACAGCACCACACCCTGTACCGTCTGGTTCTGCGCAAACAGGATTGGTGAATAAAGACATAAAATGCCCTGCAACACGAATCCGAATAATAATTGTTTATTCCACATTTATTTAAAATTTAAGACGTATTTATTCAGGCCGGAATAGGTTCCAGCATTAAGTTATTTATGTATTCAGTGATGTTTTGGTGTTGATGTATTATGAAATCCCGGTCGCGGGACAACAAGTCCTCATGACGGAGCTTGGGGTAGCATTACTATTGTCTGTGCATTTCATTTTCTGTTCATTACTTGTTTAAAGAATCACCTCTCAAAGGGAGGTGAACTATTAGTGTCATTTCTACACCGACAAATATATGGCAATATTTCATATTAAAAAATTAAATCTATAGTTTTTGTAGACTTTTTGTATAAACCCAAAAAACGTCGCAAAAACCAATTTCAGACCCTCATCTCCCCTTCCCTAAACAGCTTGAGAACTGGCTCAGAAGGAAGAGTACACGTATAAGCATTTAATAGGGTGCAGCCCCTTGGCCTGCACCCTATTAAATGCTTTCTCATCAACTTCGAAAAGGTGCCATTGTACAAGCTGCTTTCACCGCTTCTACATCTATGCCCAAAATGGGATTGCTCTCTTACATATAATCTTAAAATCGTCCAGAGAAGCGTAAAATTCCAATTTATGTTGATTTGGAATCCCGGTATCAGCTTTTGGGCCAATCGACTTCCATTCTGACAGTCAATACTAAATAAACTTATTGCTTAAAAAACTCGACATTGTCTAAGCTGCAGTAGGTATTATTCGCTAAGCTTTGCAATCCGATGGTACATTGCCCATTGGTGACCTGAATGTTGGAAACCCGAATCTTTTGCCAAGTTGACTGTGGAACGATATTAGTGCTCATCTGTGCCCCGCCATGATCTTTTACGAAAAGGGAGTGTCCCGTGGCCGCTGCAGAGCCTCGCACCCATGCTTGAAATGTATAAGTACCGTTGGTTAAACCAGTGATTGTTTGACTCGTTGAAACATTATAAGCGCTATTTTTATAATGGCTTAAGCGGAAGCTTCCGGTATGCCCTCCATTTTCGGTGTAATTGGCATCCGGATTACTACCTGCCGTAATCCAGGCCGTCGGCGATGTCGATGCCACGGTATCTACCTCAAAACCAGGGTTGGCCAAATAAGAAAAGCCATCCATACCAACAGTCGGTCGCTTTGTGTTGGCATCAAAAATACTCTTGTTCACAGGGGGGTGATCATAAGCCTCGGGTTCCCAATAGTAGACCCCTAATCCCCGCCCATTAGGCAAGTTAGAAACATCCTGCAACAATCGGGAAACCATCTCCCTGGCTGCTTCGGGTTCATACTGATAATAGCCACACTCAGCCACCATCAGATCCTTATTATACTTATTCACAAGCGCTTGCATATTGCTATTTGAATTATTCAGTACAGCATCAAACGTCTCTAGACCAGGATATACCGATAAGCCGATGATATCAAAATCTGCACCGTTTGCCTCCAAGCCATCCAACACATATTCACAGTTTGTGTTATCGTAACCTCTCGAAAAATGTACCATTACCTTGATGGAACTATTTACTGCTTTAACGGCTTCGTAGCCCGCTTGATGTAAAAGTGCATAATTGGCCATATTGCCCGCGGAAATCTGGCCAACGGGCCATAACATGCCATAATCTGTTTCGTTTCCCACCTGAACATAGGTGGGCGTTACACCATTTGCAATTAATTCCTCCAGGCATTCGGTCGTATGATCCCTCACTGCATCAGCCAATTGCGCTAGGGTATAACTGGTCCATGCAGCTGGTATATTTTGCTTTTTTGGATCAGCCCAGCTATCGCTATAATGAAAATCTATCAATAGTTTCATCCCAGCATTTTTTGCTCTTACTGCCTTTTCCACTACATCGGCAATGCCATTATACAAATTGGGGCTGGTTGGATTCACCCAAACACGTAGTCGAATGGTATTGATACCTCGCTCTTTTAAGATGACAAATAAGTCCTGCTGATCGGTTGTATTGAAGAATACACGGCCCTTATCTTCCATCTCGGTTAAAAAGCTCACATCAGCTCCCCGTAGAAAACTATATTGATTATTGGACAACAGCGATACATCTTTCTCAACATCCTGCGTAGAAACCAACTGTTTATCAACGTTCTGTAGATCAACCTTGGATTTGCTGCAGCCAAAAGCAAGCCATAAAAGACTTATTAACAATAACTGATTTTTCATAATTCATTGGTTTATAATTTATTGGTTTATAATTTATTGGTTTATAATATACCGAAAGCTAAGTACTTTGTATTACCACTCGTCGAGGTATCCCAATACAGGAAATTCGTCAGGTGATTTATCCCCTTCTGGAATCAATAGTACATCAAAAGACTTTTTCGTATGAGGGGGTAACTCCAGTTCAAACCCTACTAGCTGCGTCCCGGTATTAAGCACGTCGTAAGCATGTGGTGGCGTGGTTGACCAAGTTTTGAGTTTAGCTTCCGGTGCACCCTTTACATAGAATGTCAATTCCTGATCACGGTTTGACAGCACGATCCGATCCGCCGATAGGTTTTTCACACGAGCCGGTGTCAGCATTTTCCATTGGATAGTTACACTGCTATCCCCACTTTCCACTTCATCTCTTACCTGCACAAATTGATTGTTTACTAGTGCTATTCCCCGTTTTGCTGCACGTAAATCCCGTTTGTAAACTGATGTCATATCCATTACCGCCAATGTTCGGTGTGGCCTCGCAACAACCCGAATCATGTGCGCGCTACCCTTAACATTTTGTTTATGACTATTGATCGTTAAGGTACTATGTGAAAAGTTGACGTAACGAAAGACATCCCAACGTTGAGAATGTTGTTCCATATTCCATATATCAAGACCGGCCGATTCGAGTGAATTGTACTGTTGCATCCCAAAATCCATCGACCAACGGACTCCTTTGGCGTCCATCACAAAAGAGCCAACATCCATATGTGCATGGCTCATGCCGGGTGTTCCGGCTTTTACACCTACGTAGATACCAGCTGTGGCGTCTTTATCCGATCGTAAAATAGCCACTTCATTTTTTCCTTTGCCATACCAAAGCGCTCCTAGGGAGTCGCCCATCACTTCGGGTTTTACGCCATTAGCCCACAACAGCGCTGCAGGCAGCAAACGATTTGTCTTTACGTTGAATTTAGGTGCCAATAGATAGCCTTTCTCTACGGAAAGCAGTGATGGGTCTTTCAATTTATCTGCAAACCAATACATGGCTGGCTGCACTCCCTCTACGCCACCACAGTCACCATAGCTAAAGGGTAAGCCCGAGGGGCCAATCAGATTAGCATAAAACTTGGCTGTTTCTAGAAAACCAGGGCGTTTGCTTAGTGCGAAGTCTGTACCAAATAGCTGTTCCAACGCACTTATTAGCAAGACATTAAAGGATGTACCATAACCCCAATAGCTATAACCTTCATTATAAGTGCCATCCGGCGCATATTCAGCCATCGAAACCTGCACACTTTTGATGGCTCGATCAATCAGTTGACGTGCCAATACCGGTTCATCTTCCATGATAGCTAAAGCACCAAAAGTAATACCGCCGTTGCAGACCTGGTTCCAATTATTACTTGCGCGAAGCCACCAGCTTTGTTTCTCATCCAAGGCCGGTGCTAATCCTTTCGTTCGGATGGCGTTTTTGATCGACAATCGCGACGAAACGCCCAGTTGATGATACATCCAATCGTACCCAATGGCTACAGCCGTTGTCATTTCGGCAACATCCAGAAAATGCGAAGGATTCCAGTCACTGAATTTCGACACCGCCAACAGCTCCTGTTCCCCGCGCTTTAGGTACTTTTCATCGCCCGTCATCCGCCAAGTATAAGAAAGGTAAAAAATCCTCCGCAACGCTTCCCGAGACACTTGCAGTAAACGTCGACCGATGAGCTTGCGCTCTACCGGCTTGGTTAATAATATACTATCACATTCTGCCAGGATACTATTGTGAAGGTTCATCCAAGCAACGTTATCCTGGATTAATGCCCGTATTTTTGTTTCACCCCCTGCTGGAAGCAAAATTCGCGGATGGTCCTTTATATTAGCTATCTGTAGCTGTTGCCCATAGGCAGCATAATTTAGTAGCAATAGTAATATACATACCGCGCAACGATTCATATGCCTACATTGCCCAAAGCCCTGAATAAGTGAATGTTTCATATAGATTTTTTTGAGCAAGATAGTCAGTTAATTATTTTTTCGCTAGTATTTGTCTATACCTATTCAACGCCTCTAAGAAATAATAATCAGCGTATACCAAGGGGACATCGATTTCTACGCCATGTGCGATACTGCCAACACTGTGCATTAATAGAAAACCACCGTTGTCACCTGTTTGTGCCCGGTAAGCAGGTGAAGCCAGGGCGTGTAGAATAGTCGATGCTGCCTCGCGGTATTTTGTGACCGACGCCTGATCATGATTCAGCGTGCTCAATTCTAAAAAGGCCGAGGCAGCAATGGCAGCAGCCGATACATCCCGGTAGTTAACTGGTGTTCGCCTCGCTTTCGACTTAACACCCGGCGTATAGCCAACCTGATTGGCATTAAAGTCCCAGTAAGGCACCTTATCAGACGGTAAGTTAGGATGGTTGAGATAGAAATCGGCCATCCCATTGGCCGTTTTTAGAAAACGCTCATCACCCGTTTCGCGATAAGCCATTGTAAAACCATATATGCCCCATGCCTGGCCACGCGCCCAAGTGGAATTATCCGCATAGCCCTGCCCCGTTTCTTTACTTAAAACAGCACCATTTTCAGGATCATAGCAAACAATATGGTAGCAGCTAAAGTCGGGCCGCAGCTGATTTTTCATCACCGTTTTCGCATGCTTGAGCGCTATTTGTTTATAACGCGGATCGCCAGTGGCTTTCGAAGCAAAAAAGAGTAGCTCTAGGTTCATCATATTATCGATGATGACCGGAAATTTATAACGATGTTGACCATCCCATGAACCAAAACCATTCCATGATTGTATGGAGCCTGTTTTTACGTTGAAGCGCGTAGCGAGTGATGTTGCACCTTGCACCAATACCTTCTTATATTCTTCATCGCCAATTAAACGATAGCCATTACCATAACTACAGTATAGCATAAAGCCCAGGTCATGGTGATCGGTAAAATATTGTAAATCGTTTAATTTATTGGTCCATTGTATTGCCTCCTGCTTTACCTGATTGCGATGGTTTCCTTCATAGGCGTACCATAGCAAACCCGGAAAAAAGCCAGAAGTCCATTCATAACGATTGGTCAGTTTTAAGGCACCATCTTTCTCCAGTGTACGAGGATATAACGTATCCACCTCATTAGCTGCCCGCAACAGTACCTCCAATTGCTTAGAGGCATAAGCCAGATTCTCCTCTACAAAATCCAACTCACTGTTATCATCACGGAAAGAAAAACCAAGAAATCCAACAAGACTAATAATTAATGTGATTTGTTTCAAGTTCATCGTGTTATTTATCTTCAAATTGATCTATTTATCTAATATTCATCTGGATGCTTTTTAAAACCATTGTTGTCTGATCGACATCTACCTTACCACCTGTAAAAACCGCATCAAATGTGCCTTTGCTTTGGTATTGATAATTGAATATCGAGCCATTGAAGTTTTCAGCGGAACCCTTGACGGGGATACCTGTATCCGGCGTGACTTTTCGCAAATTGATCGGCCCAATGAATACCTAAGCCTCTGCCGGGGCCGTTGCCCATCCCGCAGCCGTTGCTCCGGTAATCACCAGCTGGCTGGAAGAAACTACCCAATTATAGGTGTTTTGCAGTGTGTAGGCAGCAAAGCCCGGACTAAAAGAGCTGACCCCATAATTTGTGAAAGGTGCAGAAGAAGTGTTCATGTTCGCAATTGTATAAGAGCTGCCATCGGCGAGATTATTCTTCAGCAAAAAGGAGTTGACCGTCCATTTATCCTGTATACTGCCAGCAGCCACTTGGTATTTAAATGCGACAAAAACCGGCTTGCCAATGGCCGCATAGTCAGAGAGGTCAATGTCTCCTGAGGCAATATTGCTTTCTCCTCCTGAAGCGAGCGTTGCCCTATCCGAAATATCATCCCAGGATGCTGATGCCAAGTTCGATATGGTGATGGCAGTATCTCCTTTAGCAACTCCATTAAAATCATTGGACAGCAACAATTTCAGGGAATTCTCCTGTAATCCATTCGCACGGCTGGTCCGAAAATTCAGCAGGGGCCGGCCTTCAGCCTCGACCCTATCTTTAAAGGCATAGCGACGCCCGATTTCACCGGAGTAGAAAGTCAGTATATCGGGATTCTCACTCACGCTAAATCTAGCGGTGTCACCCAATTGAAGTGTTACACTTTCAGTGGTAACTGCAAAATCCGCAGCACTCAAGCTCAACTCTTTTTTACAAGCACTGGTAAAAGCCGAGCATAGCATAAGCATGTTTAATAGCCGGTATATTTTCATCGTTTTTTATATTTAGTGATTACCATCCTGGGTTTTGTTCAAGTGCTTTGTTTACATTGATTTCGAGTGATGGTATCGGGAGCAACAGATACTTTGGCGAAGAAATTGCCGTATTATATCCCAATGCCCAGCGGGATTTATTGGTAGTAGAGGCATTGGATGCCATAATTTCTTCTGCTGTGGACGACAAGACCTCGGTAAACGTTCCCCAACGGATAAGATCTGGTTTACGTAATGCTTCGAAACATAATTCTCTCGTACGCTCATCCATAATAAGCTGACGAAAATCTGCTTGAGCGAGTCCTGGCTCAGCATCGGCCACTTCGCTATAGCCTTGTGCTGGCACACCGTAACCACGTCTTCTTACCTGATTCAGGGCCTCATATGCTGTAGCTGTAGGACCATTCACTTCATTTTCTGCTTCAGCCAACATCAGCAGTACGTCTGCATATCGCAAAATCGGAAAATTCTGACCAGTTCGATATTGCTGTTTGATAAAGGATGTAGGTTCAAAATAGCGTCTCCATTTGCCGCTCTCCCGATTAATAATGCTATTGGCCGGCTGTGGAATCCGAATAGCGGTACTTTGTGTACTCTCAAAAGTAAAGGGAGCAATTGCCCAGTCCCGCCTCAAATCTCCTTCTCCGTACAAATTGTATAATTTGATTGTGGTGCGGATCCCGCCCGAGGCATAACCCGTATCGACGTTAACGCACGAAATCTGGTAAGTACCGAGTCGCCCTCCTTCAGCATAGGCCGAGTTGCCCTGATTCATATTAAAATCCGCCTCCCATAAACATTCGCCTACATCATATTTATCTTGGGCATGATTGATAAAAATCTGACTATACGCCGAATTGGTTAGGCTTGCATCATAGCTTTCCAATAGCCTATGCTCTCCTGATGCCACCACCTTTTGTGCCCATTCCAGGGCTTCGGCATATTTCGTTTCGTCTTCCAATGGATAACCGGCCATATATAGACACACTCTTGCCAAAACACCCTGCACTGCCGTCTGCGAAACATGACTGGAATTGCCAATAGCACTTGCTTTGCTCACTTTTGCCTCCGCATCCTTCATGTCCTGCAATAGCTGTTCAAATACCTCTTTTGCCGGAGTTTTGGGAATATCGACCGAGCTGACATCTGTTGTAGAGGATGTTTTTAAGGGTACGGCGCCAAAGTTGCTGACCAGCAAAAAATGATAATAAGCTCTCAAGAACAGGGCTTCACCCCATATTGCTTGCCGCTTCTGTTCATCCATAACTGGTTTATTGATGTGCTCAATAAGCAAGTTAGCTCGCTCGATCCCTTTGTAGCATTCCTGCCAAAGCCCCCCCACGAACGGGTTGGTATAATCATACTGATAAAACATAGGCGCCGAGAACGAGTTGGAGCTGTTCGGATAGAACGATTCGTCGGTACAATCACCAAACTGGAACCATAACCCGCTAGCATAAAGATATTCAGACCCCAAGGGGTCATACACACCTGCCAAGGCAAAATTCAGATCGCTTTCACTGTTGTAATAGTTTTCAGGTTGAACAAAATCTGTTGGTTCTTTATCCAAGATTTTTTCGCAGGAAGAAAGGAAAACACCTAACAATCCAGCAGTATAAATTAATATATATTTTCTGTTCATCTCAGGTAGGTTTATAATGTCAGGTTTAATCCAAATGTTATAATTTTCGGCCTCGGATAAGCCGAGTAATCCACGCCGGGCGTCAATACGGAATTAAATATGCTTACTTCCGGATCCACACCCGAATAGCTTGTCCAGGTAATCAGGTTCTGTGCCGAGCAATAAATTTTGAGTGATTTGAATCGCAGCTTCCGAATAAGTTCGGTGGGAAAAGTATAACCCAACTGCACGGTCTTTAATCGCAGGTAAGAACCATCTTCTATCACCCTTGAATTCGTTCCTGTGGGTGTAGAGGGGCCAGAACCTCCAAAACCTCCCCGCGGGTTCATGGAACCTGTATTTTCTGGCGACCAGCGATCTTGATAGCTTGCAAACTGGTTCAGATTAGAACGGCCCAAAATATTCCCTTCAAAAATATATCGATTGGCATTCAGGATATCATTGCCGTAAGACCATTGAAAGAAAAGATTCAAATCAAAACTCTTATACCTGAAATTATTATTCAAGCCACCGGTGTGGATAGGCAAGCCTCGGCCGATCATAGCATAATCTTTTGAATCGATGGTTAGGTCGCCATTGATATCCTTGAATTTGATATCTCCTGGTTGTATAGCACTTCTTGCATTACCATTAGTAGGCACCTGATCCTTTAAAACATAGTTTCCGGTAGTAGACAGATCGAAATCGCTATATTGGTACAGGCCATCCCATATATAACCGTACATCATCCCCAGCTGATTACCTACTTTCGAAATAAAAGATGGTATGGTTCTAAAATAGCCATCGAAAGGTGCTGATGAAAGTATGGCTTCCTGGTTTTCTGTTAGCTGTAGTATTTCACTTTTATTAAAAGAAATATTGAAGCTCGACTCCCAGCTGAAGTTCTGATGCTTGATATTAACCGTACTGAGTGTAAGTTCAAGCCCTTGGTTTCGCACCTTTCCGATGTTCCGGTTGGCAGTAGCATATCCCAAAGACAAGGGAATATTAGCATTAAGCAATAAATCCCTGGTTGTTTTCCGATAAACATCTGCTGTTAAACTGATTCGGTCTTTCAACAGCCCAACATCTAAGCCGAGGTCTAGCTGCTCCGTTGTTTCCCATTTCAAAACCTGATTTCCAACACGTTCCGGGATAGCACCCGAAATGGTTCCGTTTCCGAAGGTATAACCCTGCGGATTGAAAGCCAGCGCCATGACAGACAGGTAGTCAAATTCCCCAATCCGGTTGTTACCGGTGAGCCCATAACTAACCCTTAATTTCCCTTCCGAAACGAAATCTATATTTTTAAAGAATTTCTCTTCATTGAACTTCCAGGCGAAGGCTCCCGAGGGAAAGTAACCCCAGCGATTGCCTTTCGCAAACTTAGACGATCCATCAGCGCGATACGATAAGGTCAGTAAATATCTATTCCGATATTTATAATCCACACGCCCTAAGAAAGACATGAGCCCCCACGATGCAGAAAGTGCCCGCACCGTTTGCGGCGTACCCTCGTCCAGACCACTCACCCCTAGTTGTGCGTTCGGAAGATTGGTAGCAGCATTACCATGGCTCGATGATGTTCTTCCCGACTCGGTCATACCACCTACTATCGTGAGGTGATGATTCTTCTCAAATGTATGGTCATAGGTGAGAATATTTTCATTTATCCACGTAGTATTCTCGCTGAAATATACGGCACCGTTCACACCATTTACCGACCCCTGTAAGGTACGCTGATTACCATAAACTGTTAAAGTATCGTTAAATTGATTGTTTCTCGAAATGGTCGTATTCAACCCTCCTGTTACCTTTAAGCGCAAATCTGGTGTAATGTCGTAGGTAAGATAGGTATTCACAATAGTATTGTGCCCCAATGTTTCCCGAAGCATGTGCTGTTGATTCAAAATGGGATTGATACGCATATCAACGGTCGGATCAATAAACTGATCGAACAGCTCATCGGTCAAATCCGTGCTTCCGCTCATCGAGAAGTTGCGGTATCCATAAACACTGAAAAGTGTATAGGCAGACGCGCTGTTACTGGAAGGCGCCGAAGGCGACATCCCATTCTGCTGGTTATAAGCGTAATTTACATACATACCCCCCTTAATCTTCTTACCGAAATTTTGATCCAGTGAGATAGACCCCTGGTACCTTTTGTATGCCGAATTAATCATGACACCATCTTGCCCCAATACATTACCCGAGATGTAATATTTAGTGGCGTCGTTACCTCCACGAATGGCCAGCGACGTGTTATGCATACCTGCTGTACGAAAAAGTTGTTCCTGCCAATCAATCGCCGGAATGGTTTGATAAAAATCCAGGTTTCTACCATCAGCAAGGTAAATAGTAGCCGCATCGGCCGGATTTCGTTCCAGTTGGTACTTCACAAACTCGTAGGGGCTCATCAGCTCCATCCGATTTCTGTCTTTTTGGATGCCATAACTAGAATTCAGCGTAATGGTAGGCGTGCCCGTAGCGCCCCGCTTAGTAGTAATCATAATAACACCATTTGCGCCGCGCGAGCCATAGATTGCCGTAGCAGAAGCATCCTTCAACACCTCCAATGATGCAATATCCTGCGGATTGATAAAATTATTATTCGGATCTTCAATCGGGAACCCATCAATCACATAAAGGGGCGAGTTGTCTTGCGTAACAGAGTTAGCACCTCGTACGGTGATATTAATGGCCGAACCGGGTTGGCCATCTACCGATGACACGTTAACACCCGCGACACGTCCAGCGAGGGCTTCATCAAACGACCGAACCGGAGCCTTTTGCATGCTCGCTACCGATGCGCTCGCCACCGCCCCTGTTACATCGCCCCGTGTGGTAGTACCATAGCCAATCACCACCACTTCCTGTAAATCGTTGATTTTATCGCGCATTAGCACCGAATATTTTTGCTGTGTGCTTAATGCGAGCGTTTGTGTTTCATAGCCTATACCCGAAAAAACCAGTACTTCTCCGACTTTCGCCTTTATGAGAAAAATTCCTTCGCTATTTGTCTGACTTTTCGTAGCCGCTCCTTTTACCTGGACGGTAATCATAGGGATAGGTTGACCGTCTTTATCTATCACCGTACCACTAACCTGCGCTTGTGCCATGCAAGGCAAGTAAAGGTTAATGAAAAATAAAATGATCATTTTTTTTAAAGCCTCTATCATGCGGCTTTGTACGTTCAATAATATTGGCATAAGTGGTTAGTTTGTTAACGGATGCCGATTTATATTCAGCAGAGATCCCCCTTTTATCCGTCATGCAAAACTGTACTTTTTCTTGTTCAGCTTAGGGTGAAAAAATCGAATATTTAGGGTACTTTTTTAAAATATTGACAATTTTCAGGAAAATAACTACCTTGAACAGACAACCGTTAGCATATTAGCTGCTGTAACCACTGCTTAGATTATGAAATTATTTTTTAGCTACATATACCTTTTTCTCGCCGCAATATGTGCTAGCTATTGTGAGGAAGTTCGATTTACTAATATCAGTATAGAGAACGGCTTATCACAAAGCTCTGTACTATCTATTGCGCAGGACACAAGAGGCTTTTTGTGGTTCGGCACGCGTGCCGGTTTAAACAGGTATGATGCACATCGCTTTACGATTTACAAAAATGAGCTAGGTGAAGAACATTCGCTTTCAGACAATTACATTACAGCATTACTCTGTGATGGAAAAGGGCACCTATGGATAGGGACTTCAAACGGGCTCAATCTTTATGACGAGGCAACAGATCGATTTCTTCGGATTCCGCTAGTTGCTCCTATTGCAAGCGCACATGTTACAAGAAACATAACCTGTCTTTACGAAGATGCGCAAGAGCGATTGTGGATAGGCACGAAAGATGCGTTATATCTTCACACAATGATCAAGGGCCATAGCTCCTTTCGTCGTATTCAATTACCCATCGAAAAAAATTACATCCGAACGGTCTTCGTAGATCATAAAGGCATCGTCTGGGTGGCACTTGTTAATGGCATCATTCGTTTGCAAGAAACAACAAAGGGTTCATTTCGTTTATTACCCCGAAACTCCCTTTCAGGCGAAGCGCAAATTGCTGTTTATCAAATAAGCAGCTTGGTTGAAGATAATGCTCAAAACATTTGGTTAGGCACCTTGGCCGGGGGTCTTTTCCGATACAGTGAAACCAGCGGTATCCTCAAAAAATTCGATCCCTTCAGAGAAGCTGGCACCGATTTACCCAGCAGCAATATCCGGAAACTTCTGCTCGACGATAAGGATCAATTATGGATCGCTACCCAAGATGGATTATCACTATTAACCAAGCCTCGCACACATCTTGCAAACTTCGCGAACAACCCCTGGAATTCTGGGAGCCTAAGCCAGAACTCGGTGCACAGTCTGCTGCAGGATAAAGCAGGTACCATTTGGGCGGGTACTTTTTTTGGTGGCGTAAATGCCTACCACGCCTATCATATGCCTTTTCTTGTTTACAATAATCGAACATTTCGCAAAGGACTTAATAACAATGTCGTTAGTTCTATTGTGGAAGATGAACAACAAAATCTTTGGATAGGAACAGAAGGTGGTGGCCTGAACTATTGGCAAAGAAGCAACAATCAATTTACACATTATACCCATCACAATGAGGATCCACAGAGTTTAGGATCGAATTTAGTAAAAGTGGTCTATAAAGATAAGGAGAATCATATTTGGGTAGGCACGCACGGAGGTGGGCTCAATCGGTTCAATGCCAGCGAGCGTAATTTTAGCCGCTTTATGTGGAAAGACCATGCTACCATTGGTTCAGAAATCACCTCGCTACTTCATGACCATCACGGCCAATTGTGGGTAGGTACGGAAACCGGCGGAATACAACTTTTTAAACTTAACGACACCTTGTTAATCCCGATCAACAGTCATCCCATTCTGCAGGCAACACAACGACGGGCTATACTTACTATGCTCGAGACAAGCGATCGGCATATCTGGATAGGCGGTCCCAATCTCTTCAAAATTGTCAGCGATCATACCATACAAGATCCTGTTTTATGGGGGAATACACCTTTCTGTATCAATAGCTTTTTTCAAGATAGTGCTGGAAACGTCTGGTTGGCAACGGCGGGCCAGGGACTCATACAATGTGATATGCGGGGCCAAGTGAAAGCAACTTATACGGAGCGGGATGGCCTAAGCAATAACAACGTACTGGGTATTCTTTCTGAGCGCGATGATCTCTTATGGATCAGTACAGCAAATGGCCTTTCTCGATTTGACCTCAGAAAAAAGGCCTTTAATACCTACAACGAGGCGGATGGATTAGCAGGAAATGTATTTAACAACAATGCTTTTTTCAAAGCAGCCTCAGGCGAGCTGTTTTTCGGTGGTTACAAAGGGCTCACCGCCTTCGATCCCCGCAATATCAGCATAAATCGGAATACCCCTCCAGTTTTCATCACTTCGTTCCATATTTTAGGTAACGAAGCCAGTACCCGGAAAAAGAATCGACTTGTGAGCAACGAATTGCTTAAAAATGAAGTGACCTTAACACATGAACAAAACACCTTTACGGTGCAGGTAGCCGCATTGAATTATATTAAACCGGAAAAGAATCAATATAGGTACCAATTGGCTGGATACGATAAAGCATGGCGTTATACCGATATGCCATCACTAACATACAGCAATCTCACTCCAGGTGACTATACACTTTACGTGAAGGCCGCCAATAATGATAACATCTGGAGTGCAGCAACTCATCTTCAGATACATGTTCTTCCGCCTATATGGAAAACTCCTTATGCTTATTGCCTATACCTGCTCGGCATTTTTGGAATACTTTTCTTAATCGTTAGGCATTTCTTTTTGAGGGCCTTATTAAAGAAAAACGAAGAAATAACACAATTTAAGTTAAACTTCTTCACCCATATCTCGCACGAAATCCGAACACACCTCACGCTCATTACAGCCCCAACAGAAGATCTGATTAACGAAGCATATGAGCATCCCACAGAGCTGGCAAAATTAACCGTTATCAAAAACAACTCAGACAGCTTGCTTAAATTGGTCAATGAGCTCTTGGATTTCAGAAAAATTGAAGCCGGGATGCAGTCTCTAAAGGTTTCCAATTATAATTTAATAGCCTTTATAAAACTAGTAATCAGCGCCTTTGATAGCCATACCACACGTAACCCTCTACATTTAATCAGCCCAACGGAGATCCTATTTCTATATTTCGACAAAGAGCAACTCGAGAAAGTATTGGTTAATCTAATTGCAAATGCGTTCAAATTTTCCGAACAGGGTGAAACGATCGAAATATGCATTGAACATGATTCAAAAGAGGTATTCATCTCCATAACCAATATAGGAATAGGTATTTCGACACCTAACCTTGACAAAATATTTGCACCCTATTTTCAAGAGAATACTGACCGATCCGTCCATATAGGCAACGGTATTGGGCTGGCACTATCTAAAAGCATTATCGACCTGCATCATGGCAGCATATCAGTTAAAAGCACCTCATTAACAGATCGGGCCGCCAGCAAAATCACTTTTACAATTTCGCTAATGAGAGGAAAAGCACATTTCTCAAGGTTAGATTTCAGTGAGGACAATGCTCTACATAGTGCAGTTGCCAAAAAGACCGTTGGCACCTTAGCCGATACGATTGAAATCGGCAAGCTCCACGATGCTTCCAAGCAAATGTTGTTATTGGTAGAAGACAATGCATCGATGCGTAACTACCTTCGCTCAATACTCGAACAACATTACAACATTATAGCTTGCCAGAACGGGTTAGAAGGTTTGGAACAAGCTTTCGAACATATACCAGATGTGATCGTGAGTGATGTAATGATGCCAGAAATGGATGGTTTCACTTTTTGCGAACGCATTAAGACCGACCAGCGTACAAGCCACATTCCTTTTGTGTTGCTAACAGCAAAAAGTGCGATGGTACATCAAATAACAGGTCTACAAAATGGTGCCGATGCCTACATATCCAAACCTTTCAGTCCGCAGGTATTACGCTTGCAATTAAATAATTTACTAAAAGCCCGTCAGGTTTTATGGGAAAGATATCAGCGTCTACTAAAGATAGCTCCAGAAACCGATGGCTCAACGTCTGGATCTAACCCAGCACTTGAGAATAGGCTGCATCCTTTAGATGAGGCTTTCTTAAAAAAACTAACTTCTTTAACCGTGGGCCACCTAGACAACCCGGCTTTCGGTGTTGCATGGCTTGCCGAGAAGATCGGCATGAGCCAACCTGTACTATTCAAGAAAATCAAAGCTATTACCGGTTTGTCGGCAAATGATTTTGTAAAAAGCCAACGAATGTTGAAAGCAACCGAGCTTTTAAAAGAAAATCGGTATACCGTTTATGAGATTGCATTTATGATAGGCTATGACAACAGTAAATATTTCAGTCGCGAGTTTAAAAAGTGGTTCGGCGAAACTCCTTCTGAATACGGAAGGGCGCAAGCACAAGAAAATTAATAAGGTGCGGCGCGTTCGAGAAGGCATCGATAGCTGTCCTAAAATAGTAAGACAAGGTACATTTCGGCATAAAAGCGACCTTGAGGGACAAATACGCACTTAAAGGTAACCGTATTTGTCCTGCTATGAAAAGACATCCATCTCAAACGATAAGGCATTTGTTTTTACATTCTCGAATCGTCTAATTCAGCAACGAAAATGTCTAGTTCAAACATTTTAATCTATTTCTGTTCTTCTCTTTTCATTCTATTTGTACCATATGATAGCGCAGCAGAGATCGTCAATGCTTAGCACCCCAAACGGTTAAATTCAATTTAAAAGTAGATTAATAACTATTTATTCATAACATAAAATTTCAAACATCATGAACAATGTACAAATGCTAGAAAAAGTACTTTACACAGCTAAAACACAAACAACTGGTGGTAGAGAAGGGAGCGCTAAAAGCTCAGACGGAAAATTAGACATCCTCTTATCTGCTCCGGGCTCGAAAGACCGGGGCACTAACCCAGAACAACTCTTTGCTGCAGGATGGTCTGCCTGTTACATCGGGGCTTTAGGTTTACTCGTACATCATGAGCCGATTAGCATAATTAATCGGCTCATGATGTACGAGACTGCCACGGCACGCGTGATTGAGTTGTCAGTTACGCGTTTTGAGTGACGGAAATAAAATTGACACCGATATGTCCAATTTAACCATGTTGATTGTCATCTTTGTAAACGCAAAAAAAATGGAAAATTCAAATAACAACGACCTTATCGTATGGCTCATCTGCCAACAGATTTCGACGTCTACCTGTAGCGGCAATGTGCAGCAGAAAAGACCTCATAGGTCTTAAGTGGAATATTATTGTTGCCATTTATGGTTTATGTTCCGTCTTGAATCATCACAATCGATCTATTCTTTCGTATATTTTATGGTCATGTCTTTTGATCTTAATTTTAACATATTTTGATGCCGGCATATTGCTTTCCCGAACAACGTTGTTTACTGAAACCAAGACGTTCGTTTCCGGAAAATAGGTAACGGCATTCTTCTCCGGTATTTGATAAGAAACAATCACAAATAAAGGCGCAATGCGTTCTATACCATCGTCATAGTTAAATAGATCTACCTTGTCGCCTGCTTTAAATCCGGCTTTCTCAATGTCCACCTGATTCATAAAAACTACCCGACGCTCGTTTTTTATACCACGATATCGATCGTCAAGGCCATAAATAGTGGTATTAAATTGGTCATGTGTACGAGTGCTAGCCATCATATATTCGTCAGGAGCGAGCTCATTATCTGGTAGGCTTGTTAATGTAAATGGCGCACGGTCTCCAAATTTCTGGGTTATAAACTGTCCATCTCGGGCAGCATTGGGTAAGTAAAACCCTTCTTTTTGCCTCACCCTCACATTATAGTTTTCAAAACCAGGAATACATTTTTCGATATCATCCCTCACTGCATCATAACTATCATGATAGCGTTGCCAGTTAATAACCGATCTAGTCCCTAAGGTTGCCATTGCCATCCGACATACAATCTGTGTTTCGTTAATGAGATTATCAGATACTGGTTTTAACATCCCCTTCGATGCTTGTACTACCCCCATTGAATTTTCTGTGCTGATAAACTGTCGTTCTCCGTTAACCATATCGATGTCACTTCGTGATAAAGTTGGAAGGATGATCGCTTCTTGTCCGTGCACCAAATGCCCACGATTAAGTTTAGTAGATACACATACCGTTAGCTTAAGTTTTCTTAGTGCACTAGCAGTATAAGTTGTATCGGGTGTTGCAGACACAAAATTACCGCCCATACAAAAAAGAACTTTGATCTTATCTTTGTGCATAGCTTTGATCGCTCGAACAACATCGTATCCATGTTTGCGAGGGGGATTGAAGCCAAAAACTTTCTGTATACGGTCGAGTTGCAGATCCGTTGGCTTTTCATTGATCATCATGGTTCTATTTCCCTGGACATTACTATGTCCTCGAACAGGGCAAACGCCTGCGCCAGGTTTACCTATACTTCCTTTAAGCAACAGTAAATTAACGATCTCCCTGATCATATATACACCGTTAGGTTGCTGTGTAAGTCCCATGCCCCAGCAAATTATGATTCGCTTTTTAAATGCCAGCATTTGCGCGGCGTTATAAATTACAGCTGGTGATACGCCGGCAGCGTCCGCAAGATCTTCTAGGTTATAATCTTCAAACTGTTTGATAAAGGCATCATATCCAACTGTTTTTTCTTTAATGAATTCATGATCGAACACTTCGCTAGGTGATTTTTTCTCAAAATCGATTAGCAGGAGCTCGATAGCCTTTAAGAGCGCCATATCACCGTTTATCTTTACAGGGAGATAGAGGTCTGCTAGCTTAGCGCCACTGCCAATAATACCGTTCATTTGCTGCGGGTTATGAAAGCCCATCAATCCTGCCTCAGGCAAAGGGTTAATAGCTATAATTTTCGCCCCATTTTTTTTCCCTTTTTCCAAGGCGCTCATCATCCGGGGAGCATTGGTTCCAGGGTTCTGCCCAATGATTACAATAACATCCGTATCATAAAAATCGTTCAACTTAACCGTTCCTTTTCCGATTCCAATTGTTGGCAACAAGGCAGTACCTGAGGTCTCATGGCACATATTGGAGCAGTCTGGCATATTGTTAGTGCCGAATTCTTTTGCAAAGAGCTGGTATAAAAAAGCTGCTTCATTGCTCGTTCGTCCAGACGTATAAAATGCAGCTTCATCGGGCATTTCCAATGCATTCAGGTGTTCTGCAATTTTTTTAAACGCGTCATCCCAGCTGATAGGCTGATAATGGGTGCCGTTTTTAGGTATATACATGGGTTCGGTTAACCTTCCCATTCGTCCTATTCTAAAATCGTCTAGTTTAGCAAGGTCGTAGACCGAATTGTTTTGAAAGAACTCAGCCGTAACTTTTTTCGTAGTGGCTTCTTCGGCCAGGGCCTTCGCTCCATTTTCACAATATTCACCCAAAGGTGATCGCTCATCATCCGGATCGGGCCATGCACAGCTCGGGCAATCAAAACCTCCAGCCTGATTCATCTTAAACAGTGCCCGTGTTCCACGGATAGGTACCCTTTCCTCCAAAAGATCACTAAATGCCGCCATAACCGCAGGCACACCTGCAGCCCATTTTCCCACCTTCGTTAACTTAAGGTCTAATAGCTCGTAGGGATTTTCTGCAGCCGGTTCTTTTTTATCTCTTTTCATCTGTTTGTTTTTTTCTTTTTAATTATCAGATGGAACCTTTTATCATTAAACCAATAGTTACCCGGCGTTTTTTCCGCCAGCTGGCGATTAATGATATGGTTCATAGCTCAGGTATTATCACGCCTTAGCGGATTAGGAAAATTATCACTTTGGTCTTCTTCAACATTATCAAGGCAAGTAAAGTCTTTTTCTACAAGTAAACTTACAGGACCCGTTCGATCTTCAAACCCTACTCTATCGGTATTGTTAAGCTCGTCAATCATTATCTCCGGCATTCTGAGCTCGATACGGTCGGCTATATAATCGGCTGACAGTTTATCACCTTTTGTTTTAACTATTGCGTAGACTAGTGTTTTACCCGCAAACTCCGAGCTTTCTTCCAGCACGCCCGTAGATCCGAGGGTTGCCACCTCAGATTTCGTTAACCTATATCGCAATGAATTGCCCTTGATTCTAAGTTTCATATGCTGTCTGTATTAATATTCGGTCACTTGAATTGTAAATATTAAATCTATCTCCTTTGAGGAAACCCAAAAGAGTAATATCAAATTCCATAGCAAGTTCTACTGCAAGGCTTGATGGGGCACCTATTGCCGCTACAATGGACACACCGGCCATTGCCGCTTTTTGAATTAATTCAAAACTTGCCCTTCCGCTGAGAAGTAAAATATGATAATCTAATGGTAATAAATTATTAATCAATGTATTGCCTATTAGTTTATCTAATGCATTGTGCCGTCCAACATCTTCTCTCAGATCAATCAAATCTCCGTGGATAGTAAATAAACCAGCTGCGTGGATACCTCCCGTAGCTTCGAAATCGCTTTGCACTGCTTTTAACTTCGCAGCTAGTTGGTATAATATAGCTGGGTTCAAATCAAGGGAAGGCTTATTTAGATCGCCGAATGGACTAACTGTTCTTATGGACTGGATCGAGCCTTTTCCACAAACCCCGCAACTAGATGTTGTATAAAAATTTCTGTCTGCCTGCAGCAGATAAGGCGTAAAATCCTCCCTGAGCTCCACCTGAACAATGTTCTTTTTATTGAATGAGCATTCCACGCCAACATGATAGACATCTTTTACATCACCATAGGAGCTTATAATCCCTTCTGTGAATAAAAAACCAACAGCAAGCTCAACATCATTGCCCGGTGTGCGCATCGTGACGGAGATATTCTTTTGTGCACGCTGTGCTGCTTGGCCGTAGCCAATTCGTATTTCAAGTGGTTCTTCTACCGAAAGTATGTCTGATAACTGCGAACTTGTGACGCCGTTCACCCTTTTTACAGGCATATGCTTAACGGAAACTAGCTCCAAATCCTCCATGTTTACCAATTCTATTAAAATTATATAGGTAAATTTAATAAAAAATCCTCGACGATTCATCTGAATATTCTCTCCCTTCCGTTCGAGCCATTTTACATCATCAAAAGATTTCAGTTAAATAGCGGGCTATTTAACTGAAATAAGAACAGATTTAAATTATTCGATAGCTTTATCTTTTTGGACAAAAGATTTACATAATATGCAAGGTTGGACAAAACTGCCTACCGAAGAACAAGAGAAGATAATTGGACGTTATAATGAGGTCATCGCTAAGCGATCATTCCATGTGGATCGATTACGAATTTCTTTGCAGCACCTTTGTCGAAATCACTATATCCTCTTACCGAATCCTGTAAGGAAATCACTTCAACATTGACCGCTTGTGCAATCTTTATTTTATCGTAGAGGATCGCATTCATCAACTGCCGGTGGTACTTCATCACCGGGCATTGGCCGGTATGGATAGAATGCGACTTGGCCCAGCCCAATCCGATCCGGATACTCAGGCTCCCTTTTTTAGCTGCCTCGTCAACAGCACCGGGATCGCCAGTCACATACAGACCAGGAATTCCCAGCTGTCCACCGGCACGGGTCACCTCCATGATGGAGTTCAGTACGGTAGCCGGTTGTTCGTGTCCACTGTCGTGGCCATGGCCTTTGGCCTCAAAACCTACACAGTCAACAGCGCAATCTACTTCGGGCACGCCCACAATCGCTTCGATCTGCTCGGCCAGCGTTGCATCCTTTTTCAGGTCGATCACCTCGCAGCCAAAACTCTTAGCCTGCACGAGCCTTTCGTCGATCATATCCCCGACAATTACCAGGGCTGCTCCGAGCAAATGGCAGGAAGCCGCACAGGCAAGGCCCACCGGACCAGCACCAGCAATATAAACAATGCTTCCCGGTCCCACCCCGGCTGTTACCGCGCCATGGAAACCGGTAGGGAATATGTCAGACAGCAACGTCAGATCTTTGATTTTTGCCATGGCCTGGTCACTGTCCGGAAATTTCAATAGGTTGAAATCTGCATACGGAACCATCACATACTCGGCCTGGCCGCCAACCCATCCGCCCATATCTACATAACCATAGGCCGCACCGGGACGGGCCGGATTCACATTCAGGCAAATGCCCGTTTGGCCTGCCTTACAGTTGCGGCAACGGCCACATGCAATATTAAAGGGGACCGAAACCAGGTCGCCAACCTTAATGAACTCGACATCCCGTCCGGCTTCGATCACCAGCCCGGTAATTTCATGGCCAAGTATAAGCCCTTCCGGGGCGGTTGTCCGTCCACGGACCATATGCTGGTCGCTGCCGCATATATTGGTGGATACTATTTTCAGTATTACTCCGTGCTCACACTTACGGTTACCCAGTGCAAGCTTCGGATATTCTATTTCTCTTACTTCCACCACTCCCGGTTTAATGTAAGCTACTCCATGATTTTGACACATAAAATTAGATTTTTATTTTATTTAATCGCATCTGCACCGGCCTGGGCAACGATATGATCGTTTTCCACCGAATCGCCGGAAACACCAATAGCACCTAAGATAGCACCATCCGAATTTTTGATAAGCACGCCACCGGGAAAAGAAATAAGCCCACCATTTGAATGTTCGATGTTGTAAAGCGGGCCGCCGGGCTGAGCGAGTTTACCTATTTCACCGCTGTTCATATTGAAATACCTGGCCGTGCGGGCTTTTCTCTGGGAGATGTCAATGGATCCAAGCCATGCATCGTCCATGTGCGCGAAGGCAACCAGATTGGTACCGCTGTCTACTACTGCAATGTTCATTAAGGTATTGATCTCAGTCGCTTTGGCCTTTGCCGCTGAAATAGCGGCTTCTGCCTGTTTTAAGGTAATGTTCATAATTTGGATATTTTAGTATTGGGAACCCAATACAATATTAGCGGTATGATTCGGGAAGATATGGAACGATCCTATTTTTTAATGGAACGATACTCTTGAAAGCCAAGAAGGTTGTCTTACTGGTATAATTTTTCGTAATTTTAACATTGTACAGATATAACTGAATATTCTAGCCATTCAAAATATGGATCATATTTGCCAACTTGCACCAATAAACCTGAGTGACAGCACAGCGCTGGATACACTAGTGGAGCATAGAAGGGTATTCAATCTGAAACATTGCGAGCTGAATATCTTTGAAACTTATCACAAGTGTAGTGACGTGGTTTTGTCTTACGATGGATTGGTCATTTCCAGTATGATGCGGGGAAGAAAAATCATGTCAGTTGCCGGTGACGATGAGTTTGTATTCCTGCCCGGAGAGAGCGTTATTCTCCCCCAGGGTATTTCGATGAAGGTCGATTTCCCAGAGGCAGATCTGAAACATCCGGTACAGTGTGCGACGCTTGCTCTAGACTGGGACATGGTCAACAAAAACCTGGCTTTTCTTAACGAGCACTATCCGAATACAGACCCACCGTTCGAATGGAAACTCAATTTCTCACGATACCACTTTTTTAATAACAGGGAATTGGCCAGCAGTCTCAACAAGCTCATCAGTATCAGCATGGAAGAAAATACGGCCAAAGATGCGCTGGCAGATCTTTCCTTGAAATTTTTATTACTCAGGATCATCCAGACGCAGAACCTGGAAAGCCTCCATGAGGGACGGGTGAAGCAAGATCATCGCTTTATGCCAGCCATACAGTATATTCATGACCATCTCACAGAAAAAATCAGTGTTGATACACTAGCAAAACAGTCATGCATGAGTAAGCCCTCCTTCTTTCAGGCATTTAAGGAAGCATTCCATATTTCACCACTGGAGTATGTTATCAGACAGCGGATTGAATTGGCTAAAAAGATCATGGTGGATTCTACCATTACTACCACAGAAGCTTGCTATCAGTCAGGCTTCAATAACCCTAACTATTTTATCAGATTATTCAAACGACTGGAAGGCATTACGCCAAAGATGTACCGGGAGGCGCGATAATGATTTACCTGTCATTGACTAATCCTATATACTGTAATTACAATTTAATTCGTACATTTCCTCTATAAAATAAGCTCCAAATGGCAGAGGAGAGACCGACAAATCCCTTTTATATGCAACGTTATTATATTGCATATAAAAGGAAATTTATCTAAGTTTGTGTACCAAAACGCGTACACAATGAAAATTATCGAAACAACCAGCAGAAGATTTAGAGAACATCAAAAAGACTATTTTGATCTTGCTGATAAGGGCCAGAAAGTTATTATAAAAAGGGGAGCTAAACAAGCCTATGTTTTAACCCCCGTCTCCAGTGATGATCTATATTTCACTCAGGAGAT
>DATMSZ010000135.1:0-4638 GCA_035565175.1 Pseudosphingobacterium sp. | reverse complement strand
GTTTCGTAAAGCTCGTCAATATTTTTAGCATATATTTTTTCAATTACTTTACGTTTCGCTTTAAGGGTAGGCGTGAGCTCTCCGGTTTCAATGCTAAACGGTTTTCTTTTAATTTTGAACGATCGTATCCGTTCAAATTTTGCCAATTCATTAGAAAGGTGCTTAATATCTTGTTCAATCCAGTCAATAATTGCAATATCATGGATGAAAGGATCCTCTTGATTAAAATAGGTATCCTTCAGATTGAAGGTCTCTTTCAGTAGTTCTTGGTTTGGAATGATGAGCGCAGTTAAATATTCCCGGTTATCACCGATAAGGAAAATTTGTTCTATCTTCTTGCTTTTTAAATAAGTATTTTCAACAGGAGTAGGATATACATTTTTCCCATATGCATTTACGATCATATTTTTTAATCGATCGGTAATTTTAAGATTTCCCTTGTAAAATTTGCCGATATCACCTGTATGAAACCATCCCTCCGGATCTATGGCATTTTTTGTTTCCTCGGGTTTATTCCAATATCCTTTCATGATGCAATGACCACGGATAATAATCTCGCCTTCTTCTGTAATTAAATCGGGATTAAAGCTCTCATGTGATTGAATGGTGTGTATCTTTTGGGTTTCAACATCTTGTATGGCTATTTCGATGCCCGGTAAGATCCTTCCAACGGTGCCATAGACTTGCCTGTAGAATTCGGTTACAGCTACTACGGGAGATGTCTCTGTTAACCCATAACCCTCTAGAACTTTTAAGCCTATGTTTCCGAAAAACTCACCCACATTTTGAGGTAGTGCACCTCCACCAGAAATCATAAATTTCAACCTTCCTCCAGTTTTTTCTTTTATTTTGCTAAAGACGAGTTTCTCTGCTAAATTATGTTGAAAAGCTAGTATAGAACCAGGTTTTTTACCAGATTCGATTTTCTCTCTGTAAGCTCTTCCTTTTGCCAATGTCCATCTAAATATCTTTGCTTTTGGTCCGCCATTTTGCGTGGCATTTTTTATGGCTTTGTCATGTATTTTTTCCAATAACCTTGGAACGGCACATATCACCGTGGGTTTTACTTCATACATATTTTTTGCCAATAGATCAAGGCTTTGTGCGAAGGCTATTTTTGCGCCTAATGCTAAGCAAACATGGTACGTTGCAGTGCGTTCGAAAACGTGTGATAGCGGTAAAAAAGACAAAAAGGTGTCGTCTTTATCAACAACCGGAATCTGATCTAAGCAAGCCCTAACGTTGTTTGTCAAGTTTGAGTGCGTTAGCATTACTCCTTTAGGGGTGCCAGTGGTACCGCTTGTATAGATCAAAGTAGAAATATCAGACATTAAGATACCTTCGCGAGCACTTACTATGTCCTTAGCATATTGCTGTATCAGCTGCTTGCCTTCTTCCATAATTTTAGAAAAAGGTACTACCCCGGCCTGTAAGGAGAGATTTTCTGAGTACTTTTCATAACCATCAAAAGTTGGAATGATTCGTATCAGGGATGGGCAATTGTTCGCAATTTTAAGGATCTTCCTGAACAGGAATGGTGTGTTGACGATAATGGTACGAGCACCAGAATCATTTATAATATATTCTGTATCAGATTCAGGTAAGGTTGGATAAATAGAAACATTGATCCCTCCAATTTGTTGTAAACCTTGATCGAAATACACGTAGTCGGGGCTATTCTCCAATAACAGTGCGGCACGATCGCCTTTTTTTAGACCAATAGAAAGGAGATAAGAAGAAACTGCATCAATGCTTATTAATGCCGTTTTATAAGATATTTGCGTCCAGCCATTGTTCTGAAAATCAATCAGAAAGGTATGCGAATCTGGATGGATATTTTTTAAGACGTTCCTCAATAAATCTGGAACGGTCATATCAGTGTTAATTGGATTCATTAGTAATTAGCGGTTTGTTTGTCTAAGCCGATGGCCCCACTATCGTTTACGATGATATAATTTTATCGTCTATTCTGCTGGAACATAGATTTATAACAAGAACGCAAAAATACAGAAACATAAACAAATTTAATAACGCACATATCTATTTTTTGTGCATGGTATCACAGTTTATTTTATTATAAATAACGGTAAAAGCAGATTTATCATTGGTAATTTGTCGGCCATTTTTGTTATCTATAGAAAATGGTTTCTGTTTTAGTAGGTCGCCTTTTAATAAAAAAACTGTTCTTAATGTATCCTTCATTCCTTCTTGCATGAATTCCCATACTACATCAACCGTATCACCTTTCTTGGTTCCGGTTATAGTGCCCGTTCTGCCATCCTTTTCAAATGGAATCCAACTATGTTTCCCCATTATTTTATCTCCTAAAATAGAGAGGCTAACAAAGGACGAATCTTTATTATTTCCGCTTAAACTCAAAAAGCATTGCTCTTGTGCCTTTCTTGAGGTATCTTGTGCTGCTTCATCACTTTTAAAAGTAGTGTCTACCCAATTGGCGTGTTTTTTTCTTTGTTCTTGTTGGTTACAAGCGTTCAATAATAAACTGGCTGTAATAAGTAACACAGTTGTAATTTTCTTTTTCATTTGAAATTTATGTTTATGGTGATCAATATATGAAAGCGTTATTACAATAATAAACGAATTTTATAACTTCTCAACACCTTGAATTTTATTTTTGTTTGACATTCCTTTCTATGTATCCCTGTTGCTAAGCTTTATCTTTGACTTCTTACAGCAAGGATAATGAGAAAGATTAAACAAATGGCAGCCCATTTAGGTGATTTGGTGGCACGCAGCAGCGAAGAATTAAGCGCCCCGTTGTTTGATTACTTATTTTATTCTCCTAAACTTCCATTGCGCCCACACCAACAGGGCTTATTAAATCTGGCAAAAACTGAGCAAGTGGAGGTTTTTGACGAATATTTTGAAAAAAAGACGCTCAAAATGAATGTCTTTATCTGGGGCCAAGGCGATGAAATTATCTTATTGACACACGGCTGGGCATCTAAAGCAGCAGATTTTAGCGAGCTGGTTGATAGCTTAATGCAAAATCCAGCCTATACAATAATTGCCTTCGATGCCCCTGGAAATGGTTCTTCTGAAGGTGGCTTAACCAATTTGATGTTATATGTTGGCACCATTTACAAAATTGTTGAAAGATACGGCTATCCAACAGTCATTATTGGACATTCACTAGGGGCTATGGCAAATATTATAGCCTATAAAAATTTGGAGAAAAAACCGAAGACGCTCATTAGTCTTGCACCCTTGATTCAGTTAGATGACTATTTTAGGACTGAAATGGCCCAAATAAATATTCCAAAAGCTTTTATAGACCAGTTTTTTATCGACTTTCTTCGGTATTTTAATGTGGAAGTTGGTGCCTTTGACCTAAATAAACTATATAGCTATACTTGCGAGAATCATTGGCTATTTTGTGATGATAATGATAAAATTTCTCCGTATAAGCTAACGGAAGATTTTCTAAGTCGAAAAAAAGACGTAAAAGCCAAGTTATTTAAAGATGCGGGCCACCAATATATGATCAAAAATAAACAAGTTATAGCCGAGATAATTAATTTAATAAAATAAGCTTGGTTTATATTGACTCTTCTATTGAGGTCTTTAGAATCTGTATGGCTTCAGTTAATTCTTCTATAGTTAAATTTCCAAATCCTAAGCGCATAGCGGTTGTCAGCTCATTTTGATACAATAAGGTGGATGGTAAATGCAACCGATGTTTTAAGCAATTCTTACTTACACGCATTAAGTTCAACTCTTTTTTCCATGTCGACCATAAGGCTAAACCGCCTGGAGGAGATTTAAACTTTACATAATCGTCTAAATGCTCTTTTAATAATAAGGAAAGATGTAAAGAACGTTGTTCATAAATTTTTAACGCTTTTTTGAGATGGCGATGAATCTCTCCATCCACCAAAAGCTCCCCAAGGGCTTGCTCCATAAGCATATCGCTTTGCCTGTCTACAATCCGCCTATATCTTCCAATTTCCTCAATAAGGTTCTGTGGCGCTACTATATATCCGGAACGTAATCCAGGAGCCAACGTTTTGCAGAATGACCCAATGTATACCACCATTCCATTACTGTCTGCGCTAGCAAGGGGAAGAACAGGACTACTGGTGTAGTGAAAATCGTAATCGTAGTCATCTTCTAATATGATAAATCCATGTTTGCTGGAGAGGTTTAATAATTCTATACGTCGCTCTGCGCTAAGGGTTACGGTGGTGGGATAATGATGATGCGGAGTAATATATACCATGCGCACTTTTCTCGTTTCGCAAAGGCTCCGAATAGCTTCTACAGAAATTCCTTCCTGATCTACTGGAACGGCATGTATTTGTGCCCCGGCTTGTTGAAAAATCATATTAGCGATGTAATAACTCAAATTACCTACCACTACAAGGTCTCCGGGAGAAATTAACACACCTGAGGCTAAGAATATACCCATATGAACCCCTCTTGTAGTCAGTATGTTTTTTTTTGAAATATGTAAACCGCGCGTGTTATTCAAATAATAAGCTAAACTTTCTCTATAAAACTCATTTCCTTCGATGTGGGAGTATCCTAGATGTTGGCGACTAGTTTTTCGTCTTAACACGCCTCCATATATTTTAGCTAATTTATCTAAGGGCGCTATTCGAACATCTGGAAGACCAG
>DATMSZ010000134.1:0-3032 GCA_035565175.1 Pseudosphingobacterium sp. | reverse complement strand
CATTATCCCGACTATCAAAAATATTCATTTAACTGTATAGGCTCAGTAGCTTATAACTTTAGAAACGTTTTAGAGGAAGTTGCACATGAATTCCAAATGGAATTTGGAAGGATAGTACGTTCACCTATTGATGATTTAGTTAAATTTCATCAAGAGCGAATAGACGTGTAATATCCATTTTAAGAATAAACAAAAGGGCAATTCTTCTGAATTGCCCTTTTTTATTTTGAGAAATTTAATTCGTTTTTAAAGATCTTATTGTATTTCCGTTTATCAAACTTATAGAGTTTAGCTGCCCTGTATGAAACTCCTTTTTGTTTTTCATCCAATTCTTTTAGTATATTGTATTTTAGCATTTTTTTTCTAAAATTGCGTTTATCAAGTTTTTTATCCCAGATGGCTTCATACAATTGTTGAAGTTGTGTTAATGTGAACTTTTCAGGCAATAACTCAAAGGCAATCGGACTGTGACTTACTTTTCTTCTAATTTTATCAATGCTTTTTTCAATGATGTTTCTATGGTCGAACGCTAAATCGGGCAGATGATTTAATGGATGCCATTGTGCTTTTCTTACATAATCAGTTGATGGTTTAAGGTTATTACCAATTGCTTCTAGCCTTAACATGGCATAGTAAGCAACAGTGATTATACGCCCTTGTGGGTGTCGCTGAAGATCTCCAAAAGTATAAAGCTGTTCCATATAAATGCCCTTTAAACCGGTATGTTCAAGAAGTATGCGCTTTACAGCGTCATCTATAGTTTCATTATGCTCTACAAAAAATCCAGGTAAGCCCCACCATTCTTTAAAAGGATATTCATTCCTTTCAATGAGTAGAACTTTTAGCTCTCCTTCACTAAAACCAAATATCACACAGTCGGCCGTAAATATAGATTGTAAATGTGGTAAATTAGATTGCAAAGTGTTATTTTTTTAAGGTTTTAATTATTCAATCAATTTCAATATGCTAAAGCTAACAAAATGTTACGCTACTATGTTTTGATCCTCAACATTTTTATACTACTTTAACTATTATATCCAAAATTAGGGAAGAAAAGGATAAAAGCAAAACTTCTTTGATATCTTGCCTATTTAGTCTTATATTGTTTCTTTAGTATGAGAATAGAAACTCGGCTAGAAAAAAAATAAAAAAAATACAAATAAATAGCAATAGTGTAAGAAATACACCCTATATTCGTACTTGGATAAATCAAGGAAACCTATATAAATATTACAGTGGAGAATTCAATCAAACGTATAGGCGTATTTACTTCGGGGGGAGATGCCCCGGGAATGAACGCATGTATCCGTGCTGTTGTGCGGACAGCTATTTATGAAGGGAAGAAAGTAAGCGGTATTTTACATGGCTACCAAGGAATGATCGATAAAAATATTATCGATATGGACAGCCGTTCGGTTAGCAATATATTACAACTAGGCGGAACTATTTTAAAAACTGCTCGGTGCTTAGATTTCAGAACAACAGAGGGGCGTCTTAAAGCTTACAATAATATCAAGGAAGAGGGAATAGATGCCCTTGTTGCAATTGGGGGTGACGGAACTTTTACTGGAGCTGAGGTGTTTTCGAGAGAGTTTGATATTCCTGTTGTAGGCATACCTGGAACCATTGACAACGATTTATATGGTTCTGACTTTACATTAGGGTACGATACTGCTAATAATACCGTTATCGATGCGATTGATAAAATTAGAGATACCGCGGCTTCCCATGACCGACTGTTTTTTATTGAAGTAATGGGACGAGATTCAGGTTGTATTGCCCTGAATTGTGGTATTGCGGGAGGCGCTGAGGCAATTTTACTGCCCGAAAAAGAAACAGGAATAGATGAACTCATTCAAAAACTAGAGAGTGCTGCAAAAGATAAAAAATCGTCTACAATAGTCATCGTAGCGGAAGGGGATAAGAATGGAGGCGCTTACAATGTAGCAAAAAGGGTACAAGAAAAATTTGACTTTTATGATGCAAAGGTTACTATTTTAGGACATTTACAAAGAGGGGGATCACCAAGCAGTTTCGATAGGGTATTAGCTAGTAGACTGGGTTTTGCAGCAGTAAAAAACCTATTGCGTGGCAAAACACGTATAATGGTGGGTTTACGCGGGAATGATATTGTTACCACCTCGCTAGAGGAAGCTTTGCGGAGCAAGGAGTTCAAGCTAGCGGAGGACATGATTGAAATGACAAATGTATTAGCCATCTGATTTTATGATTGCAGTTGTTTATAGTGGCTCAAGATTTGCAGATTGGCGGTTAGCCGAACGGGGGAAAGTAGTGGCTGGTTTTAAAACAATGGGTATTAATCCTTACCACAACGATGAACGCTATATCTCTCAGGTTCTGAACAAAAACAACAGTCTAATAAACTATGCGGAACGTATAAAAAAAATATATTTTTTTGGAGCGGGGGCGTCTTCTGATGAACGTAAACAGACTGTTTATGATGCTTTCAAAAATTTTTTTAGATATAGTAAAGTACTAGTAGAACATGACATGCTTGCAGCGGCATTGGCTACCGGTGGAAATGAACAATCGCTTGTCGGAATTTTAGGAAGTGGTTCGAACGCTGCTTATTACGATGGAAGGAGAATAGCTGAAACCAACTATGGTTTGGGTTATATTCTAGCCGATGAAGGCTCTGCTAATTGGATGGGTAGATATTTATTAAGAAGCTATCTTTCTGAATCACTACCAGTCGATTTAGAAAACAGATTCATCAGCTATTATCCACTAGATAGAAAACAGATAATGGAGAAAGTGTATAGAAATTCAAATGCTGCATTATTCTTGAGTTCTTTTGCTGATTTTGTTGCTGAACAAAAGAGCCATGAATTCGTTCACAATATGGTGTTGGAAGGTTTTCATACATTGTTTGAAACTTATTTTGTTCCGCTAAAAAACAAGCACGGTTTTAATAAGATAAATTTTACCGGAAGTGTGGCTGCCGGATACGAAGAATGGTTACGGCAAACTGCCAATACGTTTGGTATGGAAGTAGGTGTTGTAATTAAAGA
>DATMSZ010000133.1:0-9363 GCA_035565175.1 Pseudosphingobacterium sp. | reverse complement strand
CTCTTAGATTTTCATCTTCAATCGTTAAATACTGTTTACTTAGAGTAAGGTAATCTCGATAGTCTTCAACTGCATAATTATCCCTCAGAAAAAAAGCAATACCTTGTGTATTTCCATTAAGATATTCCTCAGAAACTTTATCTTTTATTACTTCATCTACCTCAAAATGCAAAAATGTAAATGGGGATGTACCTACCGAAGCAAAAAGCCCCCATATCTTTGATTGAATTTCTTCAAATAACATATCTGTCGTTTAAGATTTTCGAAAACCCAAAAACATTGAATTGTACTGAATGTATGCCGTGGCTAAAATCAAAGCCAGAGGATAAAAAAAATCGCTTCATAAATCGCTTGTTATTAGTAACTAAATTCATTCCGTAGTTTATCAGCCGTGTCTAAAAGTGCTTCATCAATAGGCTCGGGTGTCAGTCCAAATTTATTTGTAGCGGCAGAAGAATTGATAACATAAGGTGCTTCAAACTGATACATTGTTGTTCGCAATTCACGAAGCATTGGAACAAACATTCCTGCTGTCCAAATTACAGAATAAGGTATCTGTATCGGTTTAGGTTTTTTAAGCCCATTAATTTCAGCAAACCGGAATAAAAGCTCTCGGGCTGTAATCGGTTCGTTGGTCGGCACATGCCACGCCTTTCCCCAAGCATCGGGTTCTTCAGCAACTTTAACTAATAATTTGGCTGCATCGCTTACTGATGTCCAACTTCTCGGCACGTCAAGTGGAATTGGTGATGCTATAAGTTTACCTTCTAAAAGAGGTTTGCATAAAGCAAGGGAGAACATTGAATTAGGTTGAAAGTGGTCACTTGACCTAATTTCTGTGACCCGTATCCGACCCTCTAAATGGAGTTCATAAGCCTTTTTCCAAAGCTCTGCTCTGACCCGAAGTTTCGGGTGTTCGGCAATCAAAGGTGTATCCTCCGACATCGGCCCATTGACTTTACCATAACCATACAGGTTGCTATAGCTTGCCAAAACAGCACCCGTTCTTTCTGCTACTTCTATGAATGAAGCTCCTAAGGCTGGCCACTGCGCTGGCCACTTGTCGTAGGGTGGACTGGCGCAATTATAAATTACAGCACTTCCTTCCGCCAAACGGGTTAAATCCTTTACATTAGTAGCATCTGCACTTATTTTTTCAATGTTTGGGTGCACAGGCCCTGAAGCTGTCCGTGTAATAAGTTTAACCTTCTTACCTTTTTCTGCAAGTAGTATTGCAGTGGCTTTGCCAACAGCACTTGCACCAACTATGATATGGGTATCCATATGTTATTTATTTAATGGGTTAAACTCATTTGGAAGAGTTGGAAGACCCTAAAAACAATTCCCTGTCACGAATGAATGCTGTAATCCAAATCAAAGCCAATGGAATGGCGGGATTGAGCATTGACCCATTATGTGATAATTCTACTGCCATTGCTCCTGCGAAATAACAGCTAAGCAAAATGAAGCCGATACGCATTGTTTTCGGGATTATAAACAGAACTGCAAACGACATTTCCATTAAGCCAAGTACTGTAGCTGCGTTGGGAAGATTTTGTTTAACAAGCGCATCAACTGACCACGGCAAATGAATAGCTTTCATAAGCCCGCTTGTGATGACCATCAAACCTACCAGTACCGTAAGAGAAATCGTTACGATTTTTTTTGTTTTCATATCTTTAAGAGGTTAATTTTTAAGTGGTTTATTATCTACGATCAGAAAATTACCAATGCGTTCTTTGATTAACCATTTCCCATTCTGCCGGACATACTTGTCATCATACCTGACGCTGTAATCTGTGAGTGTATCTTTTCCATCTTTTTCCCTGACCATTTTTAATTGGGAAAAGGAGATACCTGTTGCAGTAACGTCACTTATTTTAACGGTATGCTGCCCGTTTAACGTGAAATAAGTTTTTACCTGTGCAGCATGGCCTTTAAATTCCTGTTCGAGTTTAGCTGTTCCAGTGGTGTTCGCTACTTCAACTCCGTTCATATACACTTTATAGGTAGCATCAGGGGTAAACAGTTTCATTTGCTCCGAAATCCTTTTTTCATCGCCTAATGATGCGTATGTATCTACCAAATCCCTTAATTCTTCCTTGACTTGAAACGGGGTTTGCTTTTTATTTTGAGCCTTAGTTGTAGTTGCAAGTGTGGATAAACTTACAAGTAAAATCAAGCCCGCTAAAAAATTGTATTTCATTTTTCTTTTTTTAGAAGTGAGAGATCAAGCACCGCAGTATACATTGGTGCTTGATTTTTGAAGTTTTCTTAGTTGGCTAAAGTTCTTGCTTCGATAATTAGAAAATGCCCGATACGAGCTTTGATCAGCCATTTCCCATCCTGACGGACGTAGGTATCTTCATATTTCACACTATAATCGGTGATATTAGCTTTGCCGTCTTTTTCCCGAACCATTTTAAGTTGTGAAAAAGAAACTCCTGTTGCCGTATCGCCATCTATTTTTACTGTATGCTGCCCGTTCAATGTGAAGTAGGTCTTTACTTCGGCGGCGTGTCCGCTAAATTCTTTTTCGAGGGTATCCGTTCCGGTTGTATTTGCTAGCTCAACGCCGTTCATATAAACTTTATAGGTAGCATCTGGTGTGAACAGTTTCATTTGTTCAGCTATCTTTTTATCATCGCCCAAGTATGCGTAAGCATCTATCAAATCCCTTAATTCTTGTTTGGTTTTCAAAATTTCTAATGACATAATTCTATTTTTTTATTGTTTTTAAATTGTTTTCGTGTAAGTGGAGGCTCATCTCCTTTATTTTAGGTCCGTTGAAGGTTAGGCAGGATATTGCTAGATCTGCCCAAGCCCACCATCAACGAACAGTTCGCTGCCCGTCATAAATCTGCTTTCATCCGATGCCAAAAAAAGTGCTGCTGAGGCTACTTCTTCCGGTTCTCCCATACGTCCAAGCGGAGCCTGCTCTGCTATTCCAGCTTGAATAGCTTCCAATTGCCCAATGGCCTTGAGGTTTTTAATGACATTGTTGGTGGATGTTGCACCGGGTGAAAGGACATTGATACGGATACCTGTTCCTTTCAGGTCTATTGCCCAACTTCTTGCCAAGTTTCTTACGGCTGCTTTGGTTGCATTATAAACACTCATGGCTGGTGTACCCTTGTTCCCACTAATTGATCCTGTAAGAATTATAGAACCTCCTCTTTGCATCAACGGTAATGCCTTTTGTACCAGGAATACAGATCCTTTGACGTTGGTGGTGAACAGTTCATCGAACGAGGCTTCGGTAATATGTCCAAGTGGTTCCCATAGCGCATTGCCGACATTGGAGAAAAGCACGTCAATTTTTCCGTGGGCGGCTTTTACCTCATCTACCAAGCGATCAATATCCGCCAGGTTGGAAACATCGGCTTTGAGGGCAGTGACGTTTTGTTCAATCTGTGCAACAGCTTCATCCAGCGTTTCCTGGTTCCGACCTACTATATAAACATAAGCCCCTTGCGCTACAAATAATTTTGCAGACGCCAGACCGATGCCGTTGCTTCCACCTGTGATGACCACAATCTTGTTTTCTAATCGCTTCATATTTTCTGTCGTTTCTTTATTTGATGTGACAAAATTACTGTATATTTGCTTACAATTTATTAGTCGTTACCTAAAGGTTATCGAGTAATTTTATAGAAGCGATATATGAAGGAACAAATTGAAACACAGAAAAACAGTAAAGAATTTTCCGATGATTGCCATAAACTGTTATCCTCGGTAAGTGATGCACTATACGCCATAGGAGGGAAATGGAAGTTGATGATAATTATTGCTATGGCTAGAGGTAACCACCGATTTACTGAGCTTCAACGCATGGTAAATGGCATTTCTGCAAGGGTGCTATCAAGTGAACTGAAAGAACTGGAGATGAACGGCTTTATTGTTAAAAAAGTTGCTGTTGGTTATCCAGTTTCAATAGAATATCATCTGCTGCCATATAGCGAAACGCTCGAAGAAGTTGTTGGGGCTTTATCTCGCTGGGGAACACAACACCGGGAAAAGATAAAAAAGGATATGTCATCAGCCATAAAATCCAAATCCTGATAAAAAATGCCGTTTCGTTGCTTCAGAAACGGCATCTTGACCTTCGCTTCATTAGAAACTAATGAGAGTAGACAGGTGCTTTGCTGATGCTACCTATCTTACCATACTTACTTCAATTAAATTGACTATATCAAACTTACAACTTGATATCAAAAGCCTTCGCCATGATAAAAGGATTGAAATACTCAGCATACTCCAGTATCTTACCGTCTTCCATTTTGAAAGTTCCTACGTAGTTGTTTGCATAAACACTACCATCATGCAGGCCGATCTCACCGGTAAATTTGGCAAAGATGAGATTTGGATCGTCAGTGGTATAAAGGCGGCGTGGATACCGAAAGTATGAAAAGCGGGAAGGCAATTCGCTAAATTGCTTATATACCGCCTCAAGTCCATTTACGCTTTTTTGATAACCTTCTGGTGCATAGGGCATCAATTGCTTTCCCTCGGGAGCAAAAATTTCCTTGATAACCTCGAAGTCCTGCGCTTCCATTGTGAGGAAGAATCGTTCTACTACTTGCCGGTTTCTCTCGGCAAGTTCCTGATCAGAAAGACCAGCGTTTTTTTGCGACATACAATATAAATTACTTTAAAAACATGAATGAAATACTTAACATATGAGCTTTTCTGTGGATTTTATGTGCTGCCTTGTAGGAAGCCTATTCTTTCATAAGAACATAGGCAAGGACTACGTTATACCACCAATAGTCCGCCATCTACGGGCAGGGCATGCCCAACCATATAGCTTGCATCTGGACTGCATAACCAAAGTACCGCATTGGCGATTTCATCGGGTCTGCCCAAGCGGCCAATGGGAATCAGGCGTACAAAATCTTCCATATTAAATCCTTCGCCACCTATCATAGCCTCCACCATTGGCGTGCGAATTGTACCCGGACAAACAGCATTGATTCGGATTCCTTTCGGTGCGTATTCTACGGCGGCCGTTTTGGTAAGACCAATCACACCATGCTTTGAAGAGATATATCCTCCAAGTCCGGCCGTTGTTACGAACCCGCCCACTGATGAGCAGTTGACCACAGCACCGTTTCCTTGCTGCTCCATATACTGCAATTCATATTTTAAACATAACCATATCCCACGCAGATTAATGCTCTGCACCCGATCCCATTCTGCGGTAGACATCTCTCCGACTAAGGTATTAGATTGCATTACACCCGCATTATTAAACGCAAAGTCAAGCCGGCCAAAGGTGTCCAAAGTTTGTTTGACCATGTTCCGAACCTGTTCTTCTTCCGCCACATCGCACCTGATTGCCAGTACCCGGTGGCCAGCGGCAACGAGTTCTTCCGCCGCTTTGTTTACTGCATGGCCAATATCGACCAGTGCAACAGATGCCCCCGCTTCGGCAAAGGCCTTGGCAGTTGCTAAGCCCATACCTGACCCTGCTCCTGTTATCAGAGCAACTTGCTCCGAATAATCATATTTTACCATTTTTATTTATTTTACGTGAAATTTATTTTGCTACCAGCTCTGCCTTGCGGGGCCTACAGTGATCTCATTGACTGTAGTGTCTTCCGGCTGATCTACCGCATACGCCACAATGTCCGCAATACGTTCCGCTGATATGCCATGCTGCTGATACAGGGCTGTCATACCTTTTGCTGTATCCTGATCAGTGATTGTATTAAGTAATTCCGTATTGATAGCAGCCGGATAAATGGTAGTGGTGCGAATATTCGTACCTTCCTGGGCGGATTCCATGCGTAACACCTCCATGAAGTCACGGACAAACCATTTGGTTCCTCCATAGACAGCGCCCCCCGGATAACTCTTTAATCCAGCTACCGAGGAGGTGGCAATTACCTGCCCGGATTTTTGCTTAACAAATTCCGGCAACACAGCGGCAACACCGTTGAGAACACCTTTGATGTTTACGTCTACCATCCCGTTCCATTCATCAGTTTTCAATGCAGAAAGCGGGGAATTGGGCATGATACCTGCATTTAAGAAGATAGCATCAACTTTCCCGTAAGTGCTACGAGCAAGTTCAACGATAGCGATGCTTTGCTCGGGATCGACAACGTCTAATACTTGATATATTGCCTCGCCTCCTGCGTTTTTAATTTCCTCTGTCAGTTTTCTTAACAGATCTTCACGCCTTGCACCCAAAACTAATTTTGCACCTTTAGCGGCTAGCAGCTTAGCACTTGCTTCACCGATGCCGGATGATGCACCGGTGATAATTATTACTTTGTCCTTAATCATAAAATCTTCTATTTAATTGTTGTTGTTCTATTTATTAAATAAGCGCTTGCGAGGGCGGAAAGGAAACTCCGGTTATCTCGCTGCACAGTTTAAGAAATCTATCCTGAACAGCAGCGTCATCTACCAGTGTATTGTAAGGTTTTTCCTGTTGATGGTAAAAGTAACGGCCGCTTACGTTTGCCTGCTCATCATTGCCAGTGGCAAGCCAGACCTGAGTTTCAAATCCTTTCTGTAGGTCGTCCGTCGCACTGCTGCCACCCATTTTTGTAGGAACCCAACCGGGATCTACTCCATTGGCATATACGTCATTCCATTTACGTGCAACGGCTTTAGTTAACATCAAAACAAGCAGCTTGCAATCGGAATAGTTTAACTGCTGTACATCGTTTTTCAGACATTCAAGTTTAGGTTGTCCTTGCTGGTGCATCGACGAGGTGAGGTAAATCAATCTTTTGGGCTTATGTATCAGGCTTGTCAGTATAAAGGGAGCTCCCACGTTGACCGAGAAAAGCAATTCGCCTGGTACATCTCCATATATGCCTGCGTTGTGGATAACCGTGTCAAATTTTCCCGATCTGTTTACTTCCTCTGCAAGTATCTTTGTTTCCTCGATGCTTGATAAATCTGCAGTTAAGATAGCTTCTGCACCCTGTATTTTCTGCAAGGTATCATCTTTACGTTTTGCATTTTTTGCGTGCAGTACGACTTGATGCGCCTCAGCTATCAGTGCTTTTGCAGTCAATAGTCCAAGTCCGTCAGAAGAACCTGTAATAAATATTTTTGCCATTTCTAATAATCTTGTTTTAGATTGTAAATACTACTCCTCACAAGTGCTCCCGAGGGTAATTGCAGGAAGGACGCGGTAGCCCGACCGTACATAACTTGCGGTTTTTATTTCAGATGCTCTTTAAAGAATGTTTCCAATTTGTCGAATGGAGCTTTGTTGGTAACATTGTCGTACAAATCAACATGGTTTGCATCCTTTACCCAAAACAATTCTTTTGGCTGTGCAGCACGTTGATAAGCATCTTCGCTAAATTCTCTTGAATGTGCCTTATCGCCTGCAATGAAAAGCAAAGGACGTGGGGAAATGGTTTCTATATCTACAAAAGGATAGAAATTATTAAATTTCATTTCCCCGACAAGGGTGCGATTCTGCGTTGTTTCCAACGTTCTGCCTTGAGGAATATGAATACCACGTTTAGTTCTATAAAAATCCCAATACATAGCGGTTACAGGATCTGCATCTTTGGGCAATTCAACAGGCAAATAATTTTGCATCATTTGCTTGCCAGTTTTATATTCTTCGTAACGTTGCTCTGCTGCTTTTGCAATTAGTTCTTTACGCTGTTCAACGGTTCTCGACTTTCCATATCCGTTGCGGGTTACGGCCCCCATATCATACATACTTATGGTTGCAATTGCTTTCATTCTCGGGTCTATCTTTGCTGCACTTATCACAAAACTTCCACTACCGCATATTCCGATGACCCCGATGTTTTCACGATCAATAAAGGGACGTGTGCCCAAGTAATCAACAGCAGCATTAAAACTCTCCGAATACATATCGGGTAGTACGGCATTCTTAGGCTCGCCATCGCTTTCGCCCCAAAATAACAAATCAATCGCCATGGTAATAAAACCACGCTCTGCAAGGGTAGATGCATAGACATCTGCTCCCTGCTCCTTAACAGCCCCCATCGGATGCCCCACTATAATCGCTGGGTGCTTTTGGTTCCTGTCTAAGTCTTTCGATATGAATAGGTGCCCCACTACATTCATATTGTACTGATTCCTGAATGATACCCTATACAGTTCCACATTATCGCTTACTTTGAAAGTGGTAAATTCATTCGGTGATATTTGTTTCATTGTTTCTTTGTTTTTTGCTTGTTCGACATTTTTATTTTCTGCATCCCGCTTGGATTGGGAGCAGGCTTGGCCTAAAAGCAACAGGGACGCTATTCCCAAAATTTTTATTTTTTTCATTCCAATTCTTTTTAATTCATAAACCAAAGTTATGCAAAGAGCCTCTTAACGACATTGTTAAGAGGCTCAATTTTCATTGCTATGAAGCTCAATTAATTCAAAGCTCTAAACTTTATTGGGAGGAATGCCGTATTGCTTCTTGAACGCAATGGAAAAATGCGAGGGGTCTTTAAATCCTACTTCTGCATACACATCAGTTACTTTCTTGCCCTCTTCTTTTAGTTTTACATACGCCACTTCCAGTCGCCTTTTGATAAGCCATTTTTGCGGCGTAAGGTTACTTATTTTTGTAAAATCACGCTTGAATGTAGCAAGACTTCTCCCCGTGTAAGCCGCAATCTGCTCCATTGTGAGGTCGTCTGCAAAGTTCCTGTCCAAAAATTCGAGTATGTCCACTTTCCACGGTTCTGTAAAATCAAAGAGTATAGGATAAAAAATCGCTGAATTGTTAAGTATGGCATAAATGCCCTCCAAATGTTTTAGATGCAGCACTGCCTCGGTAGGCTTGATATTTTCATCAAAGTAAGGTGTTAAGGACTGAAAAAGGCTGATAATATCTGCATTAGGTTTTAACTTGAAAATGCTTTTATCCGTTAGGTTGGATTTTTTGAGCAATTCTGCCTTATTCATTTTACTGTAAAACTCCCGTAGTATTCTACGGTTAAATGTAAGTGAAATTCCTTTGTAGGTTTCATCACCTTTCCCTTTTTTATACATGACTGCACGGTGGTTACGGCGGATAAAGACACATTCTCCCGGCCTAATCTTAATCCGTTCTGTACCGCTTTCGATAATTTGTTCCCCGGAATATAAATAGGTCAACGTATGCTCCGGTGCAGCTTCCACACATTTTTCGCTCTGGTCAGAAAAGCATGACAGGAATACGCCGGAATAGTTTATCGTTTTTAGATTTTCGTTCTGTTGCTCATCCATAGCTTTTCGATATTTAATTAAATACTTAACAAAGATAAAAAACGGAGAACGAACTACCGTTGTTGTCCGGCTCATTATACATTATTGTAAAGCTCATAAGTAAAAACTAAGAAACTGGTTAACCCGTGCTCTATAATTTTTGGATGATAT
>DATMSZ010000132.1:0-1558 GCA_035565175.1 Pseudosphingobacterium sp. | reverse complement strand
TTTTCTGTGAGGCGAATTTAAGAAGGAATTTAGTAAATAAAAGAAATACCAAATAAAAAATATCAGCTTAGTATTCGGATTTTAGAAAAATAAAACATATTTTCATCATCAAACTATGGAACAAATATATATTGTTCTATTTGGTTTACTTAGCTCATTAAACCTGCAAACTGATGAACTATGATATTTAAAAGCCATGAAAACAAACATTGAAATAATAGCTAGTCAATTTAAAATCTGTCGAATAAAGGTTGCCTTCAATGCTGCAAAGTTAAGATCATTCAATTTTTAGTATTTCAAATGAGCCCCATCGGTTATGCCTTCGCTATTGCAGGAATTACCTGCTGTTGTCTTTTATCTTTGCTTTTGTGGTGTTTTAGCAACAAAGATGAATTTCAACAAAAGTTACTTTCTATCATCTTCCTTACTATTGGCTGGTATGCATTCATGTATTTATTGGTTTCAAAAGGCTGGATAACTTGGTGCCCATTTTTATTTCGGTTAGGCATGCCCTTTTATTATCTGGTTCCGCCCTTCGCCTTATTTTATACCCAATTGCTATTAAAGGAGCGGAGCACCATTTTTTTTAAAACATTTCTTCTTCATAGCCTCCCTTTTCTCTTAGGATTTACAGACCTCGTATGTTATTATATTAAAAATCAGGGAAAACTACAGTATATTGCAGAGCAAGTGTTGCTTGATCCTGTAAATTCCTATATTATTGGGAGTGGCTTTATCCCTGCATGGACGCATTATTTATTTAGACCAATACATGGCTGCTTCTATCTAATTTTAATAGGTATTTCTTTTTTTAAAGCTTTGAAATTAACACGTCTAAAAAACGTAAATAAACAAGCATTGAGATTGCTTTTTATACTAGACGGCTTTTTGGCACTTAACTACACCTCCACATTTTATACATCTTTCATAAAACCAACAAACAGCTTTCCTATACTCGAAACCAGTATTATTTTTGCATTTACAATAGTTGCTTGTTTTTTTATTATGTCGATCAAGCCGTTCTTTTCTCCATACATTATTTATCGCAATAAGGAAGGAATAGATGCTATGTTAGCACAACAGCCAACGCCTTCTTCTGAAGAAATAAATTTAAAACGAAATCAATCTATACTCGACGATCATAAAGCGTCTATTAAAAAAAAGGCCTCACTGTCTAATGAACGGGTCTTAGAAATTGCCTCTGCAATGGATCATGCTATAAGTGAACAACAACTATTTAAGAAACTCAGTAAAATAGGCGATCTAGCAGATTATTTAAACCTTTCTCCCCGCTATCTATCCTATGTACTAAATAAACATTATGAGCTTAATTTCAATGATTATATTAATTATTTCCGTATAAATTACATCATTCTATTAATGGAGTCAGCGCAATATAAAAACCTCACTTTAGAAGCGATGGCAAAAGAAGCTGGATTTTCTTCTCGACTAACTTTTTTCATCGCCTTTAAAAAACAAACTGGCCTTAGTCCTACACAATATTTACATCGATACCGTCCTTAAATCTTTGGAAACAATTGTATGAACCAAAGCTAAG
>DATMSZ010000131.1:0-2316 GCA_035565175.1 Pseudosphingobacterium sp. | reverse complement strand
TAAGTATTGTGGTAGCCTATATTATTGCTCATTATTATACTGATATTGAAGTATGGAAATGGTTGGTTATTGCTTTGATTATTTCTGTTTTCGGAACCATCGGCGATTTAACAGAATCTATGTTAAAAAGAAGTTTTCAAGTAAAAGATTCTGGTTCATTGCTGCCGGGACATGGTGGTTTGTTGGATAGGTTTGACGGATTATTAGTAGCCGCACCACTTGTTTATGCCTTTTTATATTTAACCAGTAGGTAAGGTGCCTTTTTATGGTGGCTTTACCTACTGGCGTTGAATGTTTGCTTATTCGCTCGTTATTTTGTCTTTCAGAAAATCTAATAAAGCTTGTTTGGATAACTGTTGCTGTTCACCAGATTTCATATTCCTCAAGGTGATCATGTTTGTATTTAATTCTTCTTCTCCAAGTAGAACAACAAATGGAATTTTTTTGCTATCAGCATAAGCGAGTTGCTTTTTAAGTTTTGTTGTTGATGGATAAAATTCCGCAGAGAATCCTTTTGTACGGATCAATTGTAAAATATTAAGGGCGCTATCTTCTGCGTTTACGTCGAAATTAGCAACGAGTACATCGGTGCTTTTACCGGTACTTTCCGGAAAGAGATTTAGCTCTAGTAATACATCATAAATCCGATCGGCTCCAAAGGAAATACCTACTCCAGTTAATCCTTTTAAACCGAACATACCGGTGAGATCATCATATCGGCCTCCACCACCAATGCTTCCAATGTTGACTTCGTTTGTTTTGACTTCAAAGATGCTTCCAGTGTAATAGTTTAACCCTCTCGCAAGCGTTATGTCTACTTCTATAAAAGAATCTATAAGCGGATTTAATTTGTGTGCATAACGAAGAACAGTCTCTAGCTCCTCGATCCCCTTTTTTCCTATTTCCGAATTTGCTAAGACATCTTTTAACGTTTCAATTTTTGATTGATTAGTTCCTGTCAGATTGATTATAGGACTGAGTACTGAAATGTCTTGCGCGGTAAAACCCTTCTCTTCCATCTCTTTAAGTACCCCTTCTGAGCCTATTTTATCTAATTTATCAATTGCTACGGTTAGGTCAATAAGTAAGTGCGGTTTACCAATTATTTCACTAAAACCTGCTAAAATCTTCCTGTTATTAATTTTTACATTGAAATCTGTTAATCCTAATTGAGAAAGAGCCTCCTGATAAATGAGAATAAATTCAGCTTCGTTGATTAAGCTTTCTGAACCAACAACATCGGCATCACACTGATAAAATTCTCTATATCGGCCCCGTTGAGGTCTGTCCGCGCGCCAAACAGGCTGCATTTGAAATCTTTTAAAAGGCAAATTAATCTCATTTTGATGCATGACAACATAGCGAGCAAACGGCACGGTTAAGTCATAACGTAACGCCTTCTCCGATAAAAGAGGTGTTAAGCTTTTAGCGGTAGCCCTAGCATAGTTTTCGGGACTTATTTTAGCCATGAAATCACCAGAGTTAAGAATCTTGAATATTAACTTATCTCCTTCCTCTCCATATTTACCGGTTAAGGTATTTAAGTTTTCAAATGAAGGAGTTTGAATTTCCTGATAACCATATTTTTTAAAAACTTTTTTTATAATTCCAAAAATGTAGTTCCGCCTCTCCATTTCTTCTGGAGAAAAATCTCTAGTACCTTTAGCTAATGAAGGTTTAATCTGTGCCATGGCGCAAACTTAGATAAAATTTTGTTTATATGAATTACTCACTATATTCCTCTATTATTTTTGGAACGTAAAACTTTTAATCGGATTGATTGTTTTTAGTTGGAAATTAAACTCTTATCCTCAAAACATGAAAAATTTTTTAGTACTTTTTGCTGTATTATGCTATACTGCTCTGGGCGCATGTGCACAGCAAGACAAAAGTAAAAGACCAAGTCCCCCTGCCAACGTAAGCGTAGAAACCACTAGTGGTGTTACAATCACGATTAACTATAGTAGACCTTCTGTTAAAGGAAGAACTGTTGGCAAAGATATCGCTCCTATTGGACAAGTATGGAGAACCGGAGCAAATGAAACGACTACATTTGAAGTGTCAAAAGATGTGACAGTAGATGGTAAAGCGCTAAAAAAAGGAAAATATGGTTTGCATAGTATTCCTGGAGAAGGAACTTCAACTATCATTTTCAGTAAGGACTGGGATCAATGGGGCACTAAATATGATGAGAAAGCAGATGTATTACGTGTAGAGGTTCCAACAGCAGAGAACAGTGAATTTGTAGAGCAGTTCACCATTACGGTCGACAAAGAAGGCCTTGTTCAATTACTTTGGGGAAATTATAAAGCTTAC
>DATMSZ010000130.1:0-4685 GCA_035565175.1 Pseudosphingobacterium sp. | reverse complement strand
CATTTGAATACTAATGGAGCCATTGTTATCAATGCCGATATACAAAATGAATTAAATATAAAAAAGGGGCTGGTTTATTGTGATGTCACTTCTGAATCAAGTGTAAATGAGATGATAGATGCTGTAATTAACGAATTCGGGAAAATTGACGGTTTGGTAAACAATGCATATCCCAGAACGAAGGATTGGGGAGCTAAATTTGAAGATGTTCCTTATGAATCTTGGCGGGAGAATGTAGATATGCAGATGAATAGTGTTTTTATGATTTGTCAAAAGATTCTTAAAACGATGTCTCAAGTAAAAAAGGGCTCCATAGTCAATATTGCTTCGATATATGGTGTCGTTGGAAATGATTTCACCATTTATGAGGGATATGGAGGAACATCTCCTGCGGCATATTCTGCCATTAAAGGGGGAGTGATTAATTTTACTAGGTATCTTGCTTCTTATTATGGGAAGTATAATATAAGGGTTAATTGTGTCTCTCCTGGGGGAATAAAAGATGCACAGCATCCCTCTTTTATTGAGCGGTACGAAGATAAATCTCCTTTAAAAAGAATGGGAAGAGCAGAAGAAATTGCTCCGGCAGTGTCTTTTTTGCTATCAGATGATGCATCTTTTATAACGGGACACAATTTAATGGTTGATGGAGGGTGGACGGCAATATGAATATAATAATATATGGGGTTATTTAACTATATCAGATTTTGGAATAACGCGGATAGAATTGGACCAGACATGCCATCTACCTATTGGCGTCTATTCTTTAAAGGCACAATGGTAAAGCTTTGCAAAAAAAAGTTCAAACATTTTGCTTCCTCGGCTGAAATTAGGCCTGGAGCCTACATTGTGGGCTGTTCTAAAATTTCCATAGGTGAAAAAGTAGTCATTAGACCAGGTTGCATGATACATGGAGCATCTTCCAATTTGGATACATCAATAACGATTGAAGATGATGCTATGTTAGGCTCTGGATGCCATATATATGTGTCAAACCATACTTTTAAAAATCCAAATGTTCCGATTATTGATCAAGGACACGATCCATCAAAGCCAGTTGTTATTAAAAAAGGTGCTTGGCTTGGTGCCAATGTTATTTTGTTGCCTGGTGTAATTATTGGTGAGAATGCAGTAGTTGCAGCTGGTTCCGTTGTAACTAAGGATGTGCCAGGCAGAACGGTTTTTGCCGGTGTCCCAGCTAAAATGATCAAAGGGATAAATCCATCGCTAACATAATTTGTCAAGAATTTCGATATGAATTTCATAGTGATTAGTCATGATCCTTTCCGTTTAAGTATGCGAGAGCACTATTATATGAATAGTTTTGCGAGAGACGGCTATAAAGTTCAGTACTGGTGCGTTCAGGATGTCCTACTGTATGCGACGAAAGCACCTCATGGGGAAAAAGATGTAGATTACGATGATATTATCCATTTTTCTAGCTACAAAAGTTTCATGCAAGCTTTAAGAAAGCTTGAGTCAAATACAGTTTTTTGTTTGGAAGTTTGGTTTAATAAAGATACATTCGAAATATTTCGCATTATAAACCAAAAGAATGCTCTATACTTTTCAATTGATTATTATAAAAATCAACCGCGGATCGCTTCTAATAAAGAGAAGGCACTAACAAGTATTCTACAGCTAGATTTAGTTAAATTGGTAAAGGCTGTATGGAGAAGAGTGAACGTTGCGATATTTAGGATACATTGCTTAATGGCTCAAGTCTACGATGTCCCGGTAGTCTTTATTCCGGGCAAAGTTGCTGAAAATAGATATTCTACTAAATCGAAAAAAGTTATATCTATAAACCATTTCGACCTAGAACATTTTAGGAATTCCACCGTGGAGTTAGCTCAGACAAAAGACAAATATCTTTTGTTTATTGATATATATCTTCCATATCATCCAGACGTGCAAAGGTTAGGATGTCAAAGTGTAAATCCAGAGAGTTATTTTGCCTCCCTTAATAAATTATTCTCGCAGCTAGAGCAAGCTACAGGTCTTAAAGTTGTAGTCGCGGCGCATCCGAAAGCAAGATATCAAAACGAATTCGGTGATAGACTTTGCATTAGTGGTCAAACTTCATCTTTAGTACGAAATGCTGAGCTGGTGCTAACTCATCACAGTACGGCATTGAATTTTGCGGTGCTTGCTAAGAAAAAAATCTGTCTGCTATCGTCGTCAGAGTTTAAAAATGCAAATCACAAAAATTATATTTTAAGAAACATCTATGAGGTGATGAAGGGTTATCAAAAAGAACTTAACTGCTCAATGGTCTGTTTTGATAGCCTCATATCGTTATCCGAAATAAAGGACGTTGATGAAGGGGCATATGATAGATTTATTCAGGAATTTTTGTTGTCGAAACAAGAGATATCTAACTATCAGATAATAAGAAACGAATTGGAGAAAATAAAAAAATAGACAAAAGTGAATATAAAAGCCGTAATTAGCCATGGCCTTTTTAAATCGAGCCTCATTTATGCTTTGGTCGATTCGATTAATAAGGCTATTCCTTTTTTTCTTTTGCCGATCCTAACCTACTACTTAACACCAGTTGATTATGGGATTGCGACAAATTATAACGTATTCATTTCCATTTTGTTAGTTTTTGTTGGATTAAGCGTGCAAGGAGCGATTTCTGTGAACTTCCATAAAGTGACTCAAGTCGAGTTAAGAAAGTATATATCCAACGCAATAATCGTTATTAGCATCGCTTTACTTGTTACGATATCCATTGTTGCATTTCTTAAACCATACTTAATAAATTTCTTAAAAATTCCCGTATATTATTTGTACTTCGGTTGTATTGTTGCCTATTTCCAAGCAATAACGGCAATAAATATGGTATTGTGGCAACTACAGGAAAAACCACTATTATTTGGGATCTATCAATTATCTCAAACCAGTATTAACGTTTTATTATCTTTATTGTTTATCATTTACTATCGATACGGCTGGAAAGGACGTGTAGATGCACAAAATTTCTCGGCGGTTATTTATGGCGTTTTAAGCATTTTTATAATTTATAAACGAGGTTATTTCCAGTTCTCATTTAAAAGAGCGTATTTGAACGATGTTGTCATATTTACCCTTCCCTTAATTCCTCATGCTTTGAGTATATGGATACGGTCGGCTATAGACAGAGTATATATAACAAATTTGGTTGGTAGCTACGAAACAGGTATATACGCAACCGGCTTTCAGTTCGGGTTACTGGTCTCTTTTTTAACATTGGCTTTTAATAACGCCTTTGTGCCTTTCCTTTATAAGAGGCTTGAAACGCAAGACCTGCAACTATTAGAAAGAATAAAACGTCAACTCGTAAAAATAACATACATATATATTCTTGGAATACTCATGATGAGTGGAGTACTCACTCTGATATCATATTATGTGATTAACCATTTCTTATCGCAAGAGTATGTGAGAGCAAAGGAATTTGTATCCTGGGCGATTCTTGCTCAAGCGTTTCAAGGTATGTATCTTATGGTGGCTAATTATATATTTTATCGAAAGAAAACGGCCAAACTAGCGTATATTACTTTCAGTTGCTCTTTATTACAAGCGTGTTTGTCGTATTTTTGCATAAAGCAATTAGGGGCGATAGGGGGAGCTTACTCTACAGTTGTAGTAAGTCTTGTTAACTTTTTAGCGGTATGGGCCTATAGCAGTAACGTATATAAAATGCCATGGTTTAAGCGGCTTTAGCATTGAATTTTGCTGCATGGAGTGAAAAAAGTGAATATAGGTGTATCTAGTAATTGTGTTCAATGAGTAATATTTCAAATTTATCAATTTCTCGGCTTTACCATAAACTAGTTGCTAAGAACTGGTTAGCGACACTTTTACTCTTTATTTTTCATGTCTTATATCTTGGTTACTTGATAAATAACGATATCTTTAAACCTCAGTATATTTGCTTGTTCTTAATTTTAGTTGGGATATTGTACACACCGATCGTGCTGCAAAATCTATTAATTCTGTTAATTTTTAGTGTTGTTAGTTTAGTTGCTGCAACGTGTAGTATATTCCGTGGAATAGATGCTAGTTCAATAATTTCGATTTGTTATTTTTTTAGCCTATTTATTGTAGTCTACTTGTATAGATATTATAATATCTATAATTGGTTGCATATCCTACTCATATTGTTCTATATGACTTTTGTTATAGTTAAACTACTGGATGGGACAAATGCTAACGAAATACTGGATGAACGTAGCCAGAATATGGTCAGTTTTTATTTTATGTGCTATGTGATTTTATTTTATATTGGACGAATAAAATCTGGTAAGATAGAATTACCCTTATACCCAGCAATTCTCTTGTTGATATTGTCGCTGCTAATGTTTGGCCGTTCTGGGATTGCTTTATCTGTGCTACTGTTTTTGGGGATGCTCTATTATAAGTTGGCTAAGCAGCCCTTAAGTAAGGCATTGAAGATAATAAGTGTCATTTTAATTTCGACGGTAGCGTTACTCTACTTAAATCGTGAAGGTATTAAGGACTTTATGGACATTAGCTTGTCAAGATTCGACAAGGAAGGTAGCGATTTAACTGGAAGATCAGAAATATGGACTGCATATTTTAAACAGTTCAGCGACAACTTTAGTTATGCTCTTTTTGGAGTGCCATTAGACTCGGAGCCCATCTTTCTATATTTTGATAGAAATGTCCATAATTCC
>DATMSZ010000129.1:0-1571 GCA_035565175.1 Pseudosphingobacterium sp. | reverse complement strand
ATTGAAATAACTTAAATAACACTTATCACAATGTGACTGAAGCAATTAGGCTGACTTTTAGCTTTTTATACGCAAGGCAATCGGATTCGGAAAAACTATATTTCATCGCGAAATTAGCAAAGCTAATTATTATTAGGCCATTTTTCACTAGCTATATCACTTAGTCTTTTTTTTGCCACGCGATACCTTTCCACTTTTGATAAGCCAAAAAACCTTCTTATTTCTTTTATAAGAGTGATTGTACTATATGACAACACACCAAAAAGGACTTTAAAAATTGCATTTAAAACTGGGATATCTCCTTTGAACCATAATTCAGGCAAAGCCTCGGTAATAAAAGAAAAAATGTTTGGGAACCATTTATAAAATCTTTCAGACCGCTGCTCCATCTGTCCGCACTTCTCAGCATAATAGATAAAATCTTGCTTTGAGTTTAGTCCTAATGAGCTAAGAGTCTGACGGAACAGCTCATTTTCATTTTGAGAGATTTTGTTAGGCAAATTCGCATTTTCATCGTCTTCTTTAAGCCCAGCGCGATACAATGCATTCTCAAGAGCATAATTCTTTATAGCGGTCGAATACAGAATGAGAGAAAAGCCTAAAACAGCTGTGGCAAAGTGTAAATTATTATTTAAAGTGAAAAAAAAGCTTACCAATAAGATATGCCAAGCGACAATCAAGAAACGTCTAATATTTCTATTTTCCGGATTTGAGTAACTCCCGAGAGTAACGCTATAAAGTGAATATCTTTTTTGAATTTTATCAATTTCATTAATAATCATTGGTTCCATAACATTAGGTTTTTGAAACTTTTAATCAAGAAAATGCGTAACTCGTTGTTGAACTTGGCATAAAGATAAGAGTTTGATAACGTAATGACAATCTTTTCAACCTAAGGAAGCAGATATTATTTTCTTAGTATTAGGAAGTGATCGCGGCAGCCCCAGCTCACGCCTTTGGGTATCGGCAAAATGTAACATACTGAATGTAGCCCTGACTAGAGCCCAATATCGGTTTTATGTTATCAGGAATAGAAAATTACGGCAGAATATACCCTATTTCAAGATGTTAGCAAGTCGGATTTAGGTTTTGCTGCATTAAATGAGATTGATAGGCAACCTCAAATGCTGCTTTCTTATAATCGGTGTCTAACAGATTGGTGAATTCGATAACATAATCGGAACGATTACTTTTAAGTTCGAATTGTTGTTGCAAATTATTAGCCTGGACTACTTTATGCCATAAGGTATCTTCTTGATGGAGCATACCTACCAATTGTTCGCTAGTTAGTTTGCCATACTTATCTACTACCGCTTGCAATTCACCAATTTCATAATCTGAAAATTCATCATCATTGAAGGGCTTAATAGGGTTTAAGACCAAGCCTTCTGGCAGATCTACTGGTGAATCTGAAATCTTCAGGTTGTATATCGATCCGTCGCCATTCTCCAATTTTTGGAGATTGTCTACCTGTTTAACTTTATTGTAAATATCTTCTGGCACAGGCCCAAATTTCCCAACCTTATAATCTAACCAAGTTATTGGAACACCGGTTTCTTTAATGGCTTGCT
>DATMSZ010000128.1:0-3650 GCA_035565175.1 Pseudosphingobacterium sp. | reverse complement strand
ACTCTAGTTATATAGATTATTTTTTAGATGCCAGGGAGGATCATTTATCAAATAATTACGGCATGAATCTGTCCGAATTGTATAAACAAGATCAGGCATGGGTAGTGGGCTCGCATGAAATCTATTATCTCCGTCCCGCTTTTTATGGGGAGATGGTATGTTTATTATCTGCACTGGTGGAGGTTTCTCAAGATCGACTTATAGTAGAAATGATTATGACCGATGAGAAAATGCAACAAATGAAAGCCATTACCTGGTCCAATTTTTTCAGCATAAGCATAAAAACAGGCACAAAAAAAAGTCACTCACAAGAATTCATGGACTTCGCCTCTACCATGCTTCTAGAGGACATCGATTATCATAACGGTATAAATAATAGAATCAAAGCCTTGAGTCGCATTATTAAACGTTAAATAAACGCTATTTAATCACAAACTCTTGTTGCCCTGTCTTCTTTGAACCATTTTGAATAGTAATGAACTGTAATTGAACAGGCTTTCATCTTTACGATTAATAATTTGCGTCATCTAAAAACGACAATTATTAAACAGTGGAGAAATGATCAAGAATTATCTTAAGATTGCTTGGAGAAATATTATCAGCCATAAAGCACATAGTTTAATTAATGTGTTTGGACTTGCGTTAGGTATCAGTTGTTATCTACTGATATCCTTTTGGGTAAAAGATGAGACAAATAAAGATAACTTTCATCAAAATGGAAATTTATTGTTTACTACTTATTATTCAACCGTTGCCGATGGTAAAGTAGAAGGAATCTATGCAAGTCCACGCAAATACGAGAATAATCAAGCCTCGATGCTTTTAAAGGATGCCAAAGAGGTGATTCCTGACATCAAGCATCTTTGTTTTTACATTACCGGTTATGAGCTGCCATGGGGTCATCCCGAAACATTTCAGGTGGGTGATAAAAAGGTGAAAATGGAAGGTGCAAGAGCAAGCGATGATTTTTTTAAGATGTTCAGCTACCCGCTCATTGAGGGGTCCGCTGAAACGGCCCTTCAGGATATGAGCGGAATTGTTATCTCTAGAAAGATGTCCGAAATATTTTTTGGCAGTCCAAAAGAGGCAATGGGAAAAAGCTTAAGATTTGAAAATAAACGGGATTTTATAGTGAAGGCAGTATTCGAAGATCTTACAGCAAATAGTTCCCACAAATTCGATTTTCTACTCAATTGGGATGCCCAAGAAAAATTATTAGAATGGGCCTCTGGTAACGTATACACCTATTTGCAGTTAAATGAGCGTACCGATCCCATGAAAGTCCAAAGGCAACTGAACCAATTTCTACAGACTAGATTAGATAAAAAGGTGGGCCTAACATTTGAAGTCGGTTTACAACGTTTTGGCGATCAATATTTATATAACCATTTTGTGAATGGAGAACCGCGGAGCGGTCGTATTGAATATGTACGAATTTTTAATGGCGTGGCAATCTTCATTCTATTGATTGCCTGTATCAACTTCATGAATCTTGCTACTGCAAGATCTGTAAAAAGAGCTAAAGAAGTCGGGTTGCGTAAAGTTGTCGGCTCAAATCGTATCCATCTCATAATCCAGTTTTTTGGTGAATCTGTTTTGTTTTGTTTGCTAGCCACCCTGCTGTCGCTGCTCATTTTGCTGGTTGCTATACCTGCTTTTAACTACCTTGTAGGAAAGCAGATAGACTACCCCTTTACCCATCTGTCATTTTGGTTAAGTCTATTTAAATTGACATTGGTTACGGGACTCATTGCTGGTATCTATCCTGCTCTATATTTATCCTCCCTTAAGCCCGTGCAAGTTTTAAAAGGAATTTTCAAATCTCAAAAGGGAACCGCCCTGTTTAGAAAAGGAACAACGGTTTTCCAGTTTACACTTTCCAGCATGCTCATCATAGCTACCATTATTATTTCCCGTCAGATAAACTTCATTCAATATAGCAATCTGGGTTACGACCGTGAGAATCTGGTAGGTATACGTATAGAAGGAGCATTAGCCACTTACGATAAGTATCGTTTATTTAAAGAGCGTGTAACAAATATGCCTGGCATTGAATTGGTTGATCGAAGCACTGAGGCGCCTCATGAAATGGGTTTCGAAGTAATAGACCCTATTAACTGGCAAGGAAGGCCCAGCAATGCGGCAGTTGCTTTTAAACCAGCGTCTGTAGGTTTCGATTTTACGAGGCTTATGAAACTAAAAATTGTTGATGGAAGAGATTTCTCAAAAGAAGTGAGCACCGACTCAGCCGATGCTTTTTTAATAAATGAGGAAGCAGTTAAACAAATGGGATTGAAGGATCCAATAGGTAAATGGGTATCGGCATGGAATAAAAGGGGGCACGTCATTGGCATTCTCAAAGATTTTCATACAGCGTCTCTACGAGATCCTATAAAACCTGTGATTATAGACGTAAAAGAATACGAATACTTCGGTTTTATTATCGTACGTACAAAAGCTGGACAAACCCGTAATGCCTTGGCTAGCCTAGAAAAAGTTTACAGTGATATAAACCCCAACTATCCATTTTCCTATCAATTTATTGATAAAGAGTATGAAAACCTATACAGAAGCGAGTTAACTACGGCAAAACTTACCATTGTTTTTTCTAGCCTCGCTATTATCATATCCTGCCTTGGCTTACTTGGCCTCGTCATGTTCGCTGTTGATCAGCGAGTAAAAGAAATTGGTGTGCGTAAGGTGTTAGGTGCATCAGTTAGCGGCATTATCCACCTACTTTCCAAGGATTTCATAAAACTTGTTTGCATTGCCTTGCTTATTGCTTTGCCAATTGCTTATCTACTGATGAACAAATGGTTAGACAATTTTGCTTACAGCATTGAAATACAATGGTGGATGTTTGCATTAACAATTTTTTTTATGGTGCTAGTTGCTCTCTGTACCATTTCTGTTCAAGCTATCAAAGCGGCCATTGCCAATCCCGTTAATTCACTTAGGAATGAATAATATGTGTTTAGCCAAATTCTAGGTAATGCTGAAAAAGGGATATAAATTTTCCAATATCTATTCCGTCGCATAAACCGTGATGAACATGTATGGATAAAGGTAAGAACAATTGACTTCCTTGCGTCTGGTATTTTCCAAAGGTAATTTTAGGAATGCTATCATTGCCAAATGCATATTGTGCGTGTTGCATCTGGCTAAAAGATAAATAAGGCATGACAGAATAATGTATGACATCTTTTCTGTCGCTTTCGGTTTTTAGTCCTCGCTTGTTTTTCTCTTCATTGATCTTCATTTTGGCCAGGTCTTCAAATTCTTTAAATGTTTTAGCATAGTCAAAATAAGCAAAGCCAAAGGTTTCATCTGGTCTTAATACAGTAATAGAGCCATCAACTTCCTCATATTCTTGCACCTCAATTCCATCTATACGTAATCTAAAAGCTTGCAGATGATTAATAGCTTTTAAGGAAAGGTATAAATAATAGTAGAAGAAAGAGACACCATAAGCTTTACAGTATTGGTAAGCTTTGGTACAGTTAACTTGAGTGCTTAATCCCCAGCAAGGAGCAGCAAACGCATGAAAGAATTCAAAGTGTTCTTTTCGTTTCCAGTTTGTTTTATTCAGGATTAAGTATGAATTTTGTTTTTTCATGTCGCAAAGCTATTCCTTCTCTGGAGAAAGAACC
>DATMSZ010000127.1:0-5591 GCA_035565175.1 Pseudosphingobacterium sp. | reverse complement strand
GGCTTCACAGTTATAGTAACAGTTGCTGGTTTTGTGTTATATTGGTTTTCGCATGTATAATTTTATCCTTAGTAAAAAAATAACTGGTTTTAGTTTTCTAATGAACAAACATAATTAGTTTTGGTTTCAATTTTATTAATTTTGAAGATTACATAATCTGCTAATCCTATCTAACGTCCGTATAGCCTTTCAATATTTGATGCCGGTGATGATGACACAATGGTTAATCCTATAAGATATTCGGTAAGAAAGCTTATTTTAGCGGTAGAGAATTTTTAGTGAACAATAGAATTGCTTTAGTGGCCGGTTATGCCTGCTTTTTAGCCATTCAGCCAATTTAACGTAAGATAAGAGTAATACCACGCAAATTATAGAATATTGAGATGTCTAACCAATACATCTTAGCTTAAACATATTGTCGTTACATAAATCAAGGATCTAGCATATTTTTCCGTAAATATAAATCTAAAAAACCAATGAAAAACAAATTTACTACTCGAGTAAGTCAACTGCTTGCTTATGCAATAATTATTGCGTTAGGTTTTGTAGGGTGCAATAAAAAGGAAGCGGCACCGGCAGAGGGTTTTAAAGCTAATAGCTCAGATGATCGAGCTAATCGGATAGCAGCTATGGATCTCATGAGCGGCAATCCCATTTTGCCCATTGCAACGGCCGATCCGGATATTATTTATACCAACGGCAAATATTATATTTATCCCACTGCTACCGGACCAAATGCCAGCCAATTTCATGCCTACTCGTCAACTGACTTGTTAAACTGGACCGACGAAGGCATCGTGTTAGATTTGGCTAATGTTAACTGGGCGCATACCGATGGGTGGGCTCCTTCTGTAGTTGAGCGTAACGGAAAGTACTATTTTTATTTTACTGCCGCTAAAAAAATAGGAGTGGCCGTTGCTACCAGTCCAACAGGTCCCTTTGTTGATAAGGGTAGTGCTCTTGCAACGGGCGATGGTACAGACCCGATAGATCCAATGGTGTTTGTAGACACCGATGGACAGGCTTACATGTATTGGGGAAACACCACCATGAATATTCAGCAACTTAATAGTGATATGATTTCGTTAACAGGTGACAGGGGGCATAATAAGCCAACCAATTATTTCGAAGCTCCCTATGTTATTAAGCGAAATAGTACTTATTATCTTATGTACTCTATTAACGACTTCAGCAGTGACGATTATCATGTAGAATATGCCACTTCATCAAGTCCCATGGGACCGTGGACATACAAAGGACGTATCACAACACCATTAGGGGCCATAAAAGGACCTGGGCATAATGCAGTAATCAGAAAACCTGGTTGCAATGATGAATATTTCTTTGTTTATCATAGACGCACCAGTACCAATATACATGAACGCCAAGTTGCTATTGATAGAATGTTTTTTGATGGAGCAGGTAATATTATGCCAATAAATATTACCACATCTGGCGTGACGCAATCGGCTGGTACAGCACCGTGTTATGTGCCCAATCCTATACCTAATGGTCAGTATGCTATCAGGTCAAAGGTAAATACTACGTCGGGTGCTGGCTTGTACCTTGATATTGCAGGTTGCGCTGTTGGCAACGCTGATGTAAGAACCTGGACTCGTACTACCTGCGACGGGCAGAAATGGAACCTTACGTATCAAAACAACGGATTTTATAAAATCATATCAGCACTACCTAATCACAAATCATTAGACCTGGATGCGTGTACAATTGATCGTGGGGCAAATATTCAGGTATGGGATGTTTTTTCCAACGATTGCCAATTATGGCGTATTGAAGCTTTAGGCGGCGGCTGGTATCGCATTATGGCAAAAGCGAGCAATAACGTGCTTGATATTCTTAATGGGGATCCTACTCCCGGTGCCGATGTTCGGTCATGGACGTGGAACGGTGCTGACCCCCAGTATTGGAAATTCGAAGCTCCATGAAGCACCGCTTAAAGGTTTTTCTTCAATTACATGAGCTTATAGCACCATTACAATTTTTGCTCTTGCACTTAGAAACGCCAATGATTATATTGGCAAAAGATTGTCACTAGGAGCAATCGTCGTCGTAAACTTATATGAAAGAGATAGCTGTAATTTTATTCACTTGCTTATTGCTTCCTGTGATGGTGGTAGGCCAAGGCCAGGATTCCCGAAAAATAAGAAAAGATGTCCCGCTAGATTCCATCGTGCTCAGTGATCCGTTTATATTGGCAGACAAGAAGACTAATATGTATTACATGACGGGTACCGGTGGGATATTATGGAAAAGTAAGAACCTGCAAAGCTGGGCAGGACCCTATCAAGTTGCACAGACAGATCCAACCTCTTGGATGGGGCCAAATCCGATGATTTGGGCAGCTGAAATTCATGCTTATAAGGATAAATACTACTACTTCGCCACTTTTACCAACCGAGCCGTGAAGATTGATACCGTGAAAGGAAACGTAATCGAACGTCGGGCCAGTCATGTGCTGGTAAGTGACGGGCCTGATGGACCTTATGTACCGATGAAAGATCCAGTTTATTTGCCGGCGAATAAGCCAACATTGGATGGGACCTTCTGGGTTGATGAGGATGGTAAGCCTTATATGGTTTATTGTTATGAGTGGCTGCAAAATGGTGACGGAACGATCGAAAAGATAGCATTGAAGCCTGATCTAAGCGGTAGCATAGGTGAAGGAGAGTTGTTGTTTAGGGCGAGTGATGCTCCGTGGACTCGCGAGAAAGACGAGAATGGTAAAGATCGTCCTAATAAAGTAACCGACGGCCCCTATCTGTTTCGTACGGGATCTGGAAGATTGGGAATGGTGTGGACAAGCTGGATTTACGATGTTTATACACAGGGAGTCGCTTATTCGGAAAGTGGTTCGTTGAGCGGTCCTTGGATTCAAGAGAAAGCGCCGATAACACCTCCAAATTACGGACATGGCATGTTATTTCATACTTTAGAAGGCAAACTTTTGATGGCTATACATAGTCATAAAGTTGTTGATGGTCGCTATCTGCGGGTACCTCATTTATTTGAAGCGGATTTATCTGGTGATAAATTAATAATAGGCAAGCCATATTTACCTTAAGATTATCCTCGCCAAATTGGAGAATCCCTTCGGGTTGGTTAAATTTTATTTTCGGCAGCAATTATTTATCACCCAACCAGCGAGGTTTCTATAAGACCGCTTTGACGAGATTTCCGAGTCGTTTGAGGTCAAAATCTAGTTTTTGATTCCATTCCAATCCATAGTTCAGCCTCATACAATTGTTGTAGCGGTTATGTAAGGAGAACATTCTGCCAGGTGCGAAACTTATCTTCTGTTTAATGGCGATATCGTAGAGCTTTTCAGTATCAACTGTTTTGTTGAGTTCTAACCATAACATAAAACCGCCCTGAGGTTGAGAAATTTTGGTGTTATGGGGGAAATAGTCTTCGATGGCTCTCTGAAACTGAAGGCAGTTGGTATATAATTTAGTCCGCAATGTGCGAAGGTGATGATCATACCTTCCATGCTCCATAAAGTCTGCAATTACCTCCTGATACAAACTTGGTGCCGAAATAGTCTGCAAAAGTTTTTGCCTTATTATCTTGTCTTTATATTTACCAGCTGCCACCCAACCTACTCTATAGCCGGGCGCTAAGGTTTTAGATACCGATCCGCACCATAACACGATGCCCGCCTCGTCAAAGGCTTTGCATGGTTTCGGGCGTGTGGCGCCAAAGAAAAGATTACCATAAAGATCATCTTCTATCAAAGGAATATTTTGATCGGTAAGCATTCTAACCAACTCCTTTTTGTGCTCATCAGGCATCAGACAACCCAATGGATTGCTGAAATTGCTGATGAAGCAACAAGCCGTAAGCTGCGGTAGAACTTTTTTAAGTGCATCCAAATCCACACCGGTGAGAGGATGAGTAGGTATTTCTATGACATTAAGGCCCATTGATCTAGCAATTTGCAAAATGCCAAAATATACCGGCGTTTCAACAGCTATTGTATCACCCCTTTGCGTTACCGCCAGAAGACAATTGTAAAGAGCGTTCATTGTACCTGAAGTCGTGATGAGATCGTCTTCAGTAAGCTTGCCATCTAACACCAGAGACCATTTTGCTACTGTTCTTCTTAGATTTATGTTTCCCTGTGCAGGTTCGTAGCTTGTACCGCCATCGTTGAGGTTTCGTACTGCGGCGATAATGCCCTTGTTTAGCTTTGCAATTGGCAATAGACTCTTATCCGGAACCCCAAGCGAAAATTGTCTGATATGTTTATCATTTAATGTGTTGAATACTTTGCTGATTAGGTCTTCAGGATGTTTCTCGTCCTGAGAAGATTTAAGTTTACCGACGGTTGGAAGTGAAAATTTTCTGCGTGACGTCTTGCTGACAAAATATCCCGACTTTGCCCTTGGCTCGATAAGGGATTTGCTCTCGAGTGCTAAGAATGCCTGTTTTGCGGTATTAATGCTTACATCATAGATCTTCTGAATCGTTCGGATAGAAGGAAGCTTATCGCCTAACTTTAATGTTTCGCTGTCAATCTGTTCTTCAATCACCTTTGCGATTTTTAGGTATAATGCTTCCCTTTTCATTGACCTGAGTTTTCTGTATCCAGTAAATTTAAAAAAATATGTCTGTATCCATCACGACGTCGGCTGTTAAAAAGTTCACCGTGCTGGAAAACTCCTTCGCTACATCCATATAGGCCAAATAGATACCTAAGGTCTCGAGGTATTCTGAGATAATTTCTTTGCAAGCATCAAAATCTTCTTTGCTTTGTGCTATATGGTATGTTATATTGTTATTCATTTTTTAATTCTCATTTCGCGTGTTAGGCCGTAGCACTTCCTCTCAAGAATGATTTCACTCATGATGAGTACTTATTTAACCATGTTACTAAGCTTTGTGACGCCTGTTTAAGCTGCTCCATGGCTTTCTCTTCCTTATCAAAAGTTGAGTTGAAGTTACTTATCGCCTGTTGTTCAAGAAGTGGTTGAATATTGATTTGACCCACCTCCTTTTTGAAGTAAAATGCAATTTCAATTTCTTCAGATTCAGCCAATTTTGCGGATGCAAATCCTACTAATTCCTTTTTATATTCGGCGACAGCCAAAGGTAAACCAAAATGTTCCGTCAATTTCTTTGCGGCAAATGAGTGTTTAACGACCTCAGTTTCTTGTTTGTTATCCTGATAGATAGCCAGCACCGCCCTTAAGTCAGACAGGTATACTTGCCTGCATATAGTTTCCTTTGATTTGTTTGCTATTTTGTTCATAACTCATTTCGTATAGCAAAACTACCAAGATCACATGAGTGGTTACAGATACAGAAATGTTATTATTTTAGGGCACAGATAGGGTTGGCATCAAATAGGAAATGTAGAATATTTTGGTGATAAGTTTTCAGTAGGTTTATGGGCACTGAGATTTCTGTCATATGAAGGACAGTATATTTTTTCTATCCATTCTGAAATTGATGGTGTGCACTAAGCTTGTTTCCCGTTCTATGACTTTTTTTTTATGAGTTTGCTATTCGTTAAAACTAGCCTGAAGTGCTTTATTCGCTGCCGGCGACAAAAAAATAAAAAAAAATACTTA
>DATMSZ010000126.1:0-3469 GCA_035565175.1 Pseudosphingobacterium sp. | reverse complement strand
GTTGAATCGTAATCAAAAATCCAAGGCCATGTTCATCGGTGCTGTGAAATGGTTTGATAATCAAAAGGGATTCGGGATGTTAATATTACCTACCGAAGAAACCTTATTTCTACATGTTCGTGGCTTTGCCTCTGCTCCATTAACGGTGCAAATTGGTGATGTTGTAATTGGAGAAAAAAAACCAGACAAAAAAAAGGACGGTTTTGTAGGACACAATTGCCATTTGGCAAGTAGTCTAAACGACTGGTCAATAGCTATGGCCTTAATTGGCCAGCCTCACACAGTCAATTTGAATCCCGAAACCAAAAAATTCAATTCTAAAAGAGAGCCTCAAAGACCTAGTCCGCATCATAACTTACTTCAACTGGCTGCAAAGCAGGTACTCAAGGATAAGGATGCGGAGGAAATATTCAGGACAGTAACGCATTATCACGAACATCATTTAAATCCTTCACACTTTATTGATTACGCAACGCTTTTAAATCATGTCATCAACGATTTGCTTAATCCGGAAGTGGCGGAACAGTTACTAAATAGAATATTTAAATCCTTCGGGGAGTCCCTTAATCCTGAAATGCTATTCAAGGTGTGGAAAAGCCGTGTTTTTAAATTTATTGGTTACTTAGGAGATGGAGACTTTGAAATACCAGAAGAAGTATTAGGTCTTTACGCGACAGAGATAGGACACCAGGAATTAAGCCGGATTAAAAGCTACAGCTTTGGCCCTGCATTTTGCGCCGACATGGTTGAGGCCAACTTGGATGGACTGGATTTCAAGAATCAAGAGGAAATGCAAGAAGCACTCTCCTATGTTGAAATCCTTGACGGAGAAGAGAAAATCCGCTGGGAAAATTATATTAAAAGTAATCTGGAAAAATAGAAAATAACGATAAAGTATCAGTTACTACTTGGTCGACATCTAAGCTTCAGCTATTTTCATACTACGTTTCGCTTTTATCCTATTTAAAAAGGTACCCCATATCGGGAATAATTAACCGATACAGGGTATTTAGAGAAAAACGACTGTCAAGTACCCTTATTCTATCGAGCAAATTTATAGCGTAAACTCAACCGAAAGTTCGTTGGCAAATCGTAAATCCAGTTATAAAAACTCGAGGCCGCACTTGGATTTGTCGCGATACTTCCAGATGTATACAATTTACGGTTTAGCAAATTATTTACTACGCCCGACACTAAAAATTTTCCTCTTTCATAAGAAATCCCAGCATCGAATCGATAATAGTCAATAAAATTTGGGCTTGTTTGATTTGATCCAGCAAAACGATCGATCATCATTTGATATCCACCACTTAGGCCAAAACCATTTAAGGCAGACGAAACATTGTGAAAACGGTAGCTTAGCCAGCCATTGGAAATATGTTTAGCGGTGCCACTTAAATAAGTTCCCGTTAAATTCACACCGGCTGCATTTGTTTCATCCTTGGTTACTTTTGGTTCAGTATAGGCGTAATTAAAAGTCAATTCAAGTCCCTCTGCAAGTTCTCCTGTCACATCGAATTCAATTCCCCGTGACCGAATCTCACCGATCTGAATTCTATAATTCTGGGGGTTCCCTTCTGCAAAGCGAGGGTCGGCCGTTAAAACATTTTTCTTGGTGATCTGGTAGATGGAAAATGTACTATTCCACTTTCCGTCAAGCCAATCTTTTTTCAAACCAAACTCTATATTATTACCCTTTATAGGCACGAATTTATTCCCATCGGCATCCTCTCCTGCCTGTGGTAAAAAACTCTGGTCAAATAATCCATAACCTGTAAAGTTTTTAGTAAATGAATAACTGATGCCAAAACGAGGGGTGATGACATTGTCTTTTAGATCGCTATCATTGTTTTTACCAACAGTAACCGCACGTGTAAAGCGCGCAGCTAATGTCAAGCGTAGTTTTTCATCGAGCATTCGTAACTCATCCTGTATGTAAATACCACTATAAGACACATTGGTGGCATATGCATTTGAGCCGGACCGCTCTTTTATGCTTTTACTCCGATCAAAAGTTGGAATACTATCCATTGGTATACCATATATCGGATTATAAATATTAAAAGGTTGATTGTTTCCTAAATTAAGGTTTAGCGTACCTGAACTACTAAAATCACCCCAGGTTTTCAACTGCCCCATATCCAAGCCGCCTATTACATGGTGAACAACGGCTCCTGTAACAGCTCTCCCCTGGATCATAAATTGTGCAATTTTATTCGTTGCTAATTCATCGCCAATATTATAGCCACGGATCATGTTACCGGCATCATCTATGGCGCTGGGCCAGACGGTTCCTCCCCCTTTTAATGAATAATTGAAATAAGCCGCTTTAGCGCTGAATTTCCAACTTTCATTAATTTGATGATCGAGATAAAGATATGCATTGTGATCATTTAACATCCGCGGATCGAGTGCTGGATCTCCCATAAAAAAGCTATGAGGAACATCACCAAAGCCTTTTCTCGAGAAACTATAACTACCTAAAGCCAGTGCTTCTACATGTTGATGGGTGTACTCGGCCGTGATGATAGTTGCGCTATCTATCTGGTAACTAATTACAGGAGCAATCACATAGCGCTTATTATAATTATATTTATTGTAAGAGTCTTTATCCTGTACAGCCAAATTTAAGCGGTATAAAAAATGTCCATCTTTCGACAACTTACCATCAAGGTCTACTGCCAGCCTAGCGGTATTGTAAGACCCAGCTGAAAATGACACAGCGCTTTTGTTCTCTCCCGTAGGTTTTTTTGTTACCACATTATAAATACCGCCAGGTTCTCCATTGGCCATCATAAATCCTGCAGGTCCTTTTACAAACTCTACGCGCTCCACGGTAGACATATCATCGGCCAATGGCCCCCAAGGCATTTTTACATTAATACCGTTACGGAATGCAGGAATACTTGTGCCACGCATCGAGATATTTGCATACTGACTATCCCAATGGCCACTTCTTATGGCTCCGCTCACATTTCTGGTGATACCATCCACCATGTCAAAAACCTGTTGTTGGGCTATGATTTCTTTTGTTACTACCTTAATATTTTGAGGAGCTTCTAACAGTGGTCCTTGTAGGCGTAGAGATCCCGAAGGTTTATCTGCTTTATAATGATTCTTTTGCGTAGAAATTACCACCTCTTGTAATCGTGCATAGTCGTCTTGAAGAGAGAAATCTGTAATAACAGTTTCTTTTGCTTTAATAATGACTTGCTTAAACGCGGTAAGTAGGCCTACGGCCGTTGCTTTTAAAGAATAAGTTCCTTCAGGAATCTTATTGATTTTATATTCTCCAAATTCGTTTGTTTTCGCACCAAAAGAAGTACCTTCTAAAGTAACTGAAATGCCCTCTGCAGGTTTTCCGTCGGAGCTTGTAATACGGCCTTTTAGATTACCATGAACCTGTTGCGCAATTAGTGGTTCTGCATATAAAAAAACGGCAATTAACGTAAAAATAGGATAAAATTTC
>DATMSZ010000125.1:0-9972 GCA_035565175.1 Pseudosphingobacterium sp. | reverse complement strand
TTGTTAAGCGATGGGGAAGGTTGTAGATTTGTATCCTAAGAATTTATTATGATAGCAAAGCAAAATGAGTGTGATTTTTATAAGTGTTTTATCAATAAACTAGCCTCTAAAGCTGGTGTGGATAAGATTGATAAAGAAAAGCAAACTCATATTTTTAAAAAAGGAGCAGTTATATTTAAGGAAGGGGAGGAGACAAAAGGTATTTATTTTTTGCTTGAAGGATGTGTGAAAATTCATAAAGAGTGGGGAAAAGATAAAGAGCTAATACTTCATTTTAATAAATCGGGAGACATCTTTGGTTACAGGGGGATGGGAGATGAAACCATTTATCCCATTACAGCAACCGTATTAATGGAAAGTAAAATAGCCTTTATAAGCTTGGCATTTTTTAATAAATTATTGCTGGAAGATCATACATTAACCTTGCATTTTTTGAAATTTCATTTAAATGAATTACGCACTGCTGAAAAGAGAATGCGCGATTTAGCATTGATGGACGTGAAAGGCAGAATCGCTGATACCTTATTAATGTTACAGAGTCGTTTTGGCATAGAAGGGGATGGTTTTATACGCATTAAATTGAAAAGACAAGATTTGGCTTATTATGCTGGAACAACTTATGAAACGTTTTTTAGAACCATTGTTGAGTTGTCAAAAGAGGGTGCTATTCTTACTGAAGATAAAAATTTCAAAATAATTAATTCCGCATTACTCGAAAGCTATTGTCGTATTTAATGGCCGGCATGAACCGGTCTGAAATCGGATAGTGTAGCATCACATGTTGGACAGTTGTACGCGTTCAATAAGTGAAAAGAAGTGCCTTTAGGGATTTCTTGCTGAGGGTCTCCGTATGAGGGATCATATTGAGTAAGACAATGACTACACTCATAGATCATAACAAGATTGTTTTCACTTAGGGTAACGTCTTTTTCATTTTCTTCCTCCTTTTGTGGAAGGTCGCTATGCATGTCATAATAAAAATGACACAAATCAATTAGGAGGCGGCTAAGGTCTTGTGTACTCCTAGCACTTCCATAATGAACAAATTGCTTTGAGTTTGGGTTAAAGTTATGGGTATGCATTACCTGATAAAGCGTATCTCCACTTTCTGTCTTTTCTTTTTGAATAACAATTGAACCGAAAAGGCCTGTTTGTTTAGTTGTTTTAATAGCAAAACAAAGTCTTGAAGTTCGCAAATCGGCCTCTTCAAATGCCTTTACCAATTTCCACTTCAAATCTAACGCTTCTTGGCAACGATCTTCTAACTGCCAGTTTAACTCATTGGAAGCATGACGTACATTCATCCGGTATTTATTTAGCAAAGTAGTCCAGTGAATGCGATCTATAGGAAGAATGTTTTTTATTAACAGTGATTTCCATGGGGTAGTGTATAGCTGGCCTATGCGACTGTCTATACATAAGGAGCAGAGCGCCATTAAAAATTCAATAGGAAAGCTTTCTTTTCGCCGATAAATACCTAACCAAAGTTTTTGTTCGCTATAGGTGTTAATCCCCTCATAAAAAGGTAATTGGAAATCTGTGTGTATGAGCGGCTGTAAAAAAGGCTGGGTATTGAAACTTGCCTTATGTATCAATTTCTCGACCAACAAATGGCCGTCAGCGTCAAGTTTATTATAAAATAAGTGATGTTCTGATAAGATTATAAATTCTATTAATCGGCTGAATTCTGCAATATCACCCGAATAAATGAGTGAAGGCCAATGAAACATTTGATTGGTTTTTGGAAACCTAATATACAGGTACCAGTGATTATTTATATCAGATGAAATAAAATTTAAATTACCTGTAAAAAAGGGGATAAGATTTTGCTGACGATCTACAATATTTATTTTTAAGCGGGGAGCATAATTGAATGAGTATAGTATGTCTTTATATACACCTTCACTCAACCAACTATAAGGCGCAAAAACCTCATCGGTTACATAGGAACTCATAATGTTTGGATAATCATCCGCATTTACTTCTATCGTATTATTGCCGAGATGGAGTTGAAGTTCACGTATTTGTGCATCAGAGGCCTCTAGTAATAGGTGCTGACGGTGACCAAAACTTAGTTCTGTAATACCTAGTGTATGCGCGAGTTTAAGTACTTGGAGTAAATTCCCGGAAGAAATAATACCACCAGGCAAATTTATTTTTACTAAATGATGCATGTTCTTTGTCATCTCTATTTAATTAGGCTGGAACTATTAATTGATAAATGCTCTCTAATAAAATTCTTTTAATTTCGGGCTTACACGATCCACAGCCAGCGCCAGCGCCCGTTGCAGAACAAAGTGATGTAAGGTCGTCGTTTCCTTCCTTTATTTTTTGAAGCAGGTTTCCAGAACCTACATTGCTGCAACTACATATTAATTTACCTATTACCGGTTCAGCTGTTCGGCCACTTCTAAGAAGTTTTAATCTTTTTTCACCGAGTTCCAGTTTTTTTTCGATGAGTTCTTTATATTCTAAAAACTCCGATTTATCGCCCACCAGGATAGTCCCTACCAATCTGTCTTGATAGATGACGCATTTCTTATAATAACGTTTGGCTTTGTCTGTAAAAGTTATTTCCTCGTAGTCTGTTTGTCCATTTGGTGCTGCAGGTAAGCCGATGCTACATAGATCAAATCCGTGTATTTTGATGATGTTCATAAATGTACTTCCCTGGTACCTACTAGCAATATCTCCGTTTAAATAGTTCGCTACTACGCTTGCTTGTTGTTCGGCCGCTGCGGTAATGCCGTAAAGCACATCTTGATGTTCGGCAATTTCACCTATTGCGAAAATAGCAGGATCATCTGTTTGCATATGGTCGTTCACAGTGATACCACGTTTGTAGGCCAAATTGCAATCTTTGGCTAACTCAATATTAGGAATGGTTCCAATGGCGAAGATAAGGGCATTGCACTCAATTTTTTTTCCATTTTTAAGACCTATGCCTGTGAGGTATTTACTGCCATAATAAAGTTGTATTTCTTCATCATAATAGATATCACATCCCTGTTCAGTCATTTCTTCGTGTAATAATTGACTGCCTAAAGTGTCGAGTTGCCTATTAAGAAATCGAGATACCCGTTGAATGATAGTGATCTGCGTACCCATGCTTCGTAAAGAAGCGGCCATCTCAAGCCCTAATAAGCCTCCTCCAACAATTACTACATGGCCGTCGATCGGCGTGTATTTTTTAAACTGGTCGGCATCTGTTCGGCTACGCATTGTAAATATACCCTCTAGTAAAGGTACGCCCTTCGGAAGTGCCGGCCGGCTCCCCGTGGCCATTATTAAAATGTCGTAACTCGTTTTTATTCCGCGTGTATCTACTACTTTTTTCGTTTTGCGGTCGATGGAAGTAACAGCTAGTCCTTTATGTAATGTTATGTTGAAGTCCTTTTCTTCTTCCTCATGCATTTTTATAAGTTGTTCCCAACTTTGTTCACCACTTATATAATCAGGCAACATTACCCTATTATAAAAAGGAAGATTTTCCTTGCTGAAAATAATGATATCATCGGCCTGATTCTTTTCCCGATAAGCTTTAACAAAACCATACGCGCCTGCGCCTGCGCCAATAATCACAATACGTTGTTTGGTTTTTTTAAACTTTTCTATTTGGACGGCACAAAACTTAAAATCAGGTTCTTTAGAAATAGGATCTAACAATTTATTTGTAAGATTATTTACCCTGTTTAGATCATTTCCTAAAATTTTACCCCAATGCATCGGCAAGAATACCAGTCCGGGTTTAACCGTTGTATCAATTTTACAAGGTAAATTTACTTCACCCCGTCGCGAGCGTACAATCACAATATCATCTTCTCTTAATCCTAGTGACTCGGCATCAACCGGGTGAACAGTTAGATAAGCCCTCGGGACATGCTGATTTAACTTGTTTACTTTGCTTGTTTTACTACGAGTATGCCATTGATCTCGTATACGTCCTGTAGTGAGAATATAGGGATATTGACTGTCTGGCTGTTCACTGTTGAAATTAGCTGAAACAGTGTGGATGCGTGCCTTTCCATCAGGCGTATAGAAGGCATGGTCTGTAAACAGGCGTGGTGTAGATTGTTGATTTTTATAGGGCCACTGTATGCATCTGTTGTCTTGTATAAGATGGTAATTTACTTGGCTTACATCAATAGTGGTATCTTTGGTGAGTTTGGCATGTTCCAAATAGATAGCTTCTGCATTCGGAAAATCAAAACCCTTAAAATGCATTTTTTGCGCAAACCTGCAGAAGATTTCCTGATCTGCTAAGGCTTCTCCTGGAGGCGTGTTTACTTTTGGAAGATAAGTGATACGCCTTTCAGAATTAGTCATAGTGCCCTCTTTCTCGCTCCACGCAGCGGCTGGAAGAATGACATCCGCATACGCCAAGGTTTCGGCTTTATTGCTAATTTCTTGCACCACCACAAATTTTGCATTTCTCAGCGCTTCTTCTGCTTTTCGGACATCTGGAAGACTTATTAAAGGATTTGTACAAGCAATCCAGATCGCCTTCAATCGTCCGTCGGCTAATGCATCAAACATTTCGGTCGCAGTAAACCCGGGTTTGCTTCCTATTTCTTTACCTCCCCAAAAAACTTGCACTTCCTGTCTATGTGCTGGATTATTTAAATCACGGTGTGCTGGAAGCAGATTCGCAAGACCACCAACCTCACGGCCCCCCATTGCATTTGGTTGTCCTGTAAGCGAAAGCGGCCCAGAACCAGCTTTACCGATCTTGCCCGTAATTAAATGTAAATTTAGGAGACTTAGATTTTTATTAACGCCAACAGCGCTTTGGTTTAAGCCCATTGTCCACATGCTTAAAAAGCCATTTGATTGTGCAATATAGCTTGCTGCCAATCGGATTTGCGATTCCGTTAATCCGCAGATGAAAGCTGCTTCCTGAACCGACTGTTGTGCGAGCATATTTTTAAAAACATCAAATCCCGTAGCATGTAGCCGAATAAATGCCTCGTCTATTTGGTCGTTTTCAATTAATATCTTGGCTATGGCATGGAAAAGGGTAATATCAGTGCCGGGATTTAGCTGTAGGTGTAAGTCGGCTATAGCACAGCTATCCGTTACACGCGGATCTATTACAATAATTTTTACAGCTGGATTGGCCGCTTTGTGCTGTTCAACTCTTCGCCAAATGATAGGATGGCACCACGCAGGGTTAGCTCCCGCAACAAAAAAGCAGTCAGCAAGCTCAATGTCATCATAACAAACAGGTACCGAATCTTCGCCAAGAGCCATTTTATAGGCGGCCACGGCACTACTCATACATAACCTTGAATTAGTATCAATGTTGTTTGTTCCAATGAACCCTTTAACTAGTTTGTTTAGTACGTAATACTCCTCTGTGAGGCATTGTCCAGAGGCATAGAAAGCTACACTATCAGGTCCATATTTTTCTATAAAAGTGCTAAAGACTGCCGCCGTTCGTTCGAGTGCCGTATTCCAGTCAACCCGCGAGAGAGGTAAATGTTTACCATAACGCATTTGGGGAAAAAGCAATCGGTCGCTCTGGTCATTCACTGTATGATGCAAATTCATGCCTTTGCTGCACAGCAATCCCTTGTTGGACGGATGGCTTTCATCCCCTCTAACATTAATGGTGCCGTTAAACTGCTTCTCGATAATAATGCCACAACCGACACCACAATAACAGCAAGTGCTTTTTAGTTGAGTAGCCGACTTATCATTGCTCTCTTTCATAGTCTTTGATGGCTTATGCTTGTATTACTAGTTCTTCCTCGGTGAGCGCTTTTTTCTTAGTCTTCGTAAATGGTGTAAGAAAAACTATAAAAGCAATAGCTAGAATGATGAAAGCGATGTATTGAAAGGCCGTTGCATAACTAATAGCGTTCGATTTAAATAAGAAACCAAAGAACATACCACCTAAATTCCCTCCGGCACCTACGATTCCGCTAATGAGACCTACATGTTCTTTATTGACAAATGGGACGATAGCATAGGTTACGCCGTTTGCCATTTTTAAAAATAAAGCAAAGCCTAACATGGAGACGATCGCTAGTACAAGCGAGCCAGCCTGTGCGAACAACAGTACGCCGACGCCTTCTAACATTAGCATACATGCTAGCAATAAGCCTTTACCCTTTAAGCCGTAGCTTCGACCTGTTTTATCTGCCAAAATACCACCCAAAGCACGGGCAAAGATGTTCATGAATCCGAATATGCCTGCCCAAAATCCTGCGTTGCTTTGGTTTAAACTGAAACTGTCTACGAAATGAAGAGCGGCCACATTATCGAATGTTATTTCCATTCCAAAGCACATAGCGTAAGCAAGAGTTAATGCCCAGATGCGCCAATCGCTTAGTATCTTCCAGCTGAATTTCTTTTTAACTGTTTTTTGTCGTTCAATCTCATCAAAGTTGCCAGCAGGTGTATCTTTTGTATATTTCCAATAGAGAAAGGCTATTATTAACATAAATATGCCTGGAACGATCATAGAATAGCGCCAAGCCATTTCAGCTGTATAACCAAAGCCTACTATACTAGCGAAAATAAGGGGCATAACCATGTTTGTGACGCCGCCACCCAAATTACCCCAGCCTCCAGTAATTGCATTTGCGGTACCCTTTATGTTGGGAGCGAACATCATGCTTGTATGGTATTGTGTAACGACAAAAGAAGCACCTATTACTCCAATAGCAAGTCGGAACAAGAGAAACGTCTCATAATTGTGCGCCAATCCAACTAGAAATACAGGTAAAGAGCCGATAATTAACAACCAGACAGCGGTTTTACGAGGGCCAAAGACATCGCATAATCTCCCGATAATAAGACGGGCAATGATGGTGGATGATACGGATGCAATAATGATATTGCCGATTTGTTCTTTTGTCAAACCCATTTCTGTCCGGATAGTGGGCATCAGCGGAGCTAATCCAAACCAGCCGAAAAAGCAAATGAAAAACATAAACCACGTAATGTGGAATGTTCGCATCTGTATACCCTTGATTGAAAAGAGGCGAAGTGAGCTGAGTGGTTGTTGAGAGGTTATTTTCATAATTTTTGCCATTGAAGGTGAACATTTAAAATGCGAAAAAAGGTAATTTATCATATTGCATTACATTACCCATTGTGGCGGGATGTAATGCCAAACCATCTGCCTGTAAACCCAAGCGGATATCTCCAGATCCGTTTAGGTACAAAGGCTCCAGCTGTAAATCGGCCGTGAGCCGTACCGGGAAAAACTCGTCTAGCTTAGAGCTTTTAATTCTAGGAGAAGTCATTGGAATAACGAATGATTGCATGGAGATTTTTCTGAGTAAAGGCCGAACAAATAGATTGTAGGTTGTTAAGCATGAAAATGGATTTCCAGGCAATCCAAATACAATGCAACCTGACGGAAGCACACCGCACCAGATCGGCTTCCCCGGTTTAATGGCTACTCTATGGAATAAAGTACGTGCACCTAGCTTTTCTAATACCTGAAGTACCAAATCTCTATCTCCACCCGAAACACCACCATTGATTAGTATAATATCATATTCTGAAGCCCGACAAATATGATGTTGCAAATCTTCTACCTGATCTTTGATGTGTGCTATGATGGTGGGTTTTATAAGATCTTTAAGCAAAAGCGATGTTAACAGGTAGCGGTTACTGTTTCGTATTTCTACCTCTTTTGGTGTTTGATAAAGATCTATTATTTCATCGCCGGTGGTAAAAAGTGCGATATTAGGTTTTTTAATAACCCATGGAGAATGTATACCTAAGGAAGCTAACAAGCTAATGATAGACGGTGTAATAGTTGTATTCGATGGTATAATTGATGCTCCTTTCAACACGTCCTGCCCCTTCTTCGCAATATTAGCATATGCTTTCGGCTCTATATTCGTTAACGAATAAGATTCATGGCTGGAAAGCACAAGATCCTCTTGGCGTACAATCGTATCAGCAGACAGCGGCACGGCGGCACCCGTCATAATTTTATAACAGTAACCCGTATTTAATGGCATAACCGGTTCTTGTCCGGCATAGATTGTTTCCTGCAGCTTAAACTCTTTTATGCCATTTTGATAATCAGTATAGCGAATCGCTATGCCATCCATAGCTGCTCGATTAAAAGGAGGATAAGGCCTATCTGCAACTATTTCTTGCGCTAACGTATACCCAAGCGAGTCGAGCAAAGAGAGTTGTTGCTTTTCTGGCATTTTGGTATTGCTCATGATTATTTGGAGAGCTGCGTTATACGAAATCATATCTATTAAGTAAGAGTTTTTGCTTAATGGTTTGTTTATGTGTTCTTTTAAGTTAGAATAAGTATTTTTTTATATCTGTTTTACGTTTTTATACGTATAAAAAAATGATGTTAGGCAAATTTATAATAAAAATTCGTATTAAAGCAAAATATTTACGTATTTTTGAATGCAAATATAAGTAAATTTACTTATTATTGTTTAAGGTGCAAAAAAAGATATATTATTGTGTGGTGAAGTGTGAGATTGGCGTGAAAAGAGTTCTCCATTGGGAAAGAATACTAAAAATTGTTTTAAATGAAAACTAAGATGCCTAAAATAACCCTTGTTGGAGCCGGTCCGGGAGATCCCGAATTATTGAGTATGGCTGGATTGGAGGCTTTAGAAAGCGCTGATGCCATTCTGTATGATGCATTGGTGAACCCTATTATATTAGGCTATGCAGCAAAAAAATGCGAACTGATCTATGTGGGTAAACGATCAGGCGCTCATGCTTATAAGCAAGAAGAGATTAATCAGATGTTGGTAGAATGCGCGCTAAAATACGGCCATGTAGTACGTTTAAAAGGAGGAGATCCTTATGTTTTTGGACGAGGGAATGAAGAACTACAATATGCCCAAGCCAAAAATATTGAAACAAAGGTAATTCCCGGTATGTCAAGCTCTTTGGCTTTAGCAGATCTGGTGGGTATTCCGCTTATCTATGATGAAGTTTCAACTGATTTTTGGGTGATAACGGGCTCTACAAAAAATGGCAACTTGTCGGAAGACCTATTAACAGCTGTTAAATTGGATGTTACAGTAGTGATTTTGATGGGGATGCAGCATATTAGTGCTATTACCGCTCTTTATCGGAATGAGGGGAAACATTTGCTTCCTGTGGCAATTGTGCAGAACGGTTCCTTGCCAGATCAGCGCGTAGTAGTTGGTACAATTAATGATATTGAGCAAAAGATAGTCTGTCAGGAGATCGGTGCGCCTGCAGTCATTATAATTGGCGAGGTAGTAGGGCTGCAATGTGTTTAACTACCCCGTTGCCAAATTTGAGTTTAGCGACGATTGGTAGGAAAATTCTATTGAAGGGAAGTCCTTTGAGCTTGGATTGATTACGATCATTTGATAAGTGGCTATCTCCGTTTTCTTTTTCAATAAATCTTTTAATGTACAATGAATAGCTCGATTTTGCCTAGCGCTTAATAATACAGGTGTGTCAGGATTTCTATATTGATTGATAAGGGATAAGAGAGGGTACGTCTGCTCAAGAGGGTTTCTAATAATTATGGTGGTTGCAGTGGAAGCTATTTGTTTGAATTTTTCTATTGTACAAGCATGTGTGTTTGCCTTTCCGTCATAAACCCAGAAGCTCTCATTGCGATGTCGAATAGTTAAGGGGAAATGATTTTGTCCTGTTATACGGTTAATCTCACTGATGCCTGGCAAAACATCGATCTTGTACCCGAGCTTCCTGAAATAATTTGTCTTCTCATCGTCTTCTGCTTTGTTTAGCCCACTGTCACCTATTAAATAAACTATTTTTCTTGGGCCGTCATGCTTTATATCGGCAAAATAATTTTTGTATTCATTTTCATTTACAATTTTACAGTCCGGGTGAAAATAGCTCGAGAGTTTTTCGGAAATGAAAAACTCAGTAATTAACAGACTGGCTTCTTTAATATGTCTAACAGCTTTTATTGTAAGAAAATCTGTGTTTTCTGCATTTTTTATGAGTACAAAATCCATTTTTTATCAA
>DATMSZ010000124.1:0-5225 GCA_035565175.1 Pseudosphingobacterium sp. | reverse complement strand
ATCTTAGCACATTCAATACGAATTTGGAACTGAGTGAAAAAGAAAATGAGGTGCTCGACTTAATGGTTTGCGGCTATGCAAATAAAGATATCGCTTATCGCCTTTTTACAACAAAAAGAAATATAGAAAATATGCGTCAAGATCTCATTAATAAAACCGGAGCAAAAGATAATCTCAGCTTGATACTTTATAGATTGCACAAAGAGTTTATTCAGAACTAAACATACCATATACTTTTATTAACTCTCTAATTAATTTTTGCTCAGCAGTCTTATTTTATATATTTGGCCGAACATTTAAGGCAATTTGACGTTAGAAAAAATATATGCTTTTCAATCCACCTCTGTTCAAGTGATATTTGAAGAAGGCATCATACGTATTACCAATAACCTACAACTTTGGTTTTTTTATGATCAGCATGTCGTTGAGCGGACAGTATGGCTTGTAAATATGATAAAACAAGATTATAGCGAATTCTTCGGAAGACCTTTAGCTATCAGTAATCGCTCATTGGGTTTAGAAATCTGGGGGCATCTTTATTATGAGGTATTCATTTTAAGCATTTGCAAGCTTCTTCGTTTAAATGGAAATTCGCCGCGTGTAAAAGCCATATTAAAATCCTCTCAGATAATTGATTGTGGCGAGCAACATAAAGACGGCAATCGTAAACTGTGGGATTTTTTAGCGCCTTTGCATAATACTATTGGAAGATTCCTGCCTTCGTATATCTCTACGAAAAAGCTCAAGCATGAATAGAGTGCAAGTAAACACACAAGTTGCATATAAAAACATTTTTTTCTACCTTTGTAAGCACAAGCGAAAATAGCTCAGTTGGTAGAGCGCAACCTTGCCAAGGTTGAGGTCGCGAGTTCGAACCTCGTTTTTCGCTCTTTGCCCTCCCAGTTTCAACGGAAGGGCTTTTTTTATCTATACTTGAGTAAGCCAATGCCAAATCCGGCATTCAAGAACATTAGTTTTCCCAGTTTCCTTTCACTTGCGTACCTAATAACGAGTCGTTTCTAACTTTCAAAAACACATCGATTTCCTGCTGCAGCTCTTCTACATGTGAAATAATACCCACAATTCTATTTTCTTTTCTTAGCGACTTTAGCGTATCAAAAGCTACTATTAACGACTCTTTATCTAATGACCCAAAGCCTTCATCTAAAAAGAAAAAATTCTGTTTGGCTTTATTTTGCTGCTGAATAGATTCCGCCAACGCTAAAGCGAGCGATAGGGAAGCTTGGAACGTCTGTCCACCAGATAACGTTTTGGCTAATCGTGACTTACCATCATTTAGATAATCTCTTACTTGAAATTCATTTTTGTCTGTCACTTCCAATTTAAGCTGCTGCTGCGTTAGTTTATAAAAACGTTTGTTTGCCGCGTCACATAATTGCTGGAGATAAACTGAAGAGATATAACTCACAAAGCCACTTCCCTTAAAAAGATTTTTCATCGTACCTAAATTTGCAGCCCTTTCCTCTATTTTGTTTAACTCTTGTTGTAGCTTCTCTTTCTCCACCAGATAGGTGATTTGCCGGTCATGCTCCGCTTTTAACTTAATATATTCATCTTGCTCTTGCTGCACTTTTTCTTTAAAGTCATTATATAACTGCTCTTCCTTGATAAGCGTATCCTGATCAAAGTGCTTTCCCGCAGTTTGTTCACGCATTTTATTAAGTTGGGTTCTAGCGTTAAATAACTGCTGAAAGAAATATTCTAATTCCTTTCTGGCTTCTCCAAGTGAAATATTCAAACTCAAAAGTGAGATCACCTCATTTAGATCCTTAAATTTAGATGCCACTATCGCCTCATTTAACTTAGCTCTTACAAAAAGTAACCTCTCCCGTTCTGCCTCCAAATTATCCACAACCGCGTTTAAACGTGTTTCTAACACTGTTTTAAGCTGTTGTTGCTCTTGTAATTGTTTTTGCAAGACATCGTAGCGGCTTAAGATTAGATCTGATTCGGCTAAAAGCTCTCCTATCATTGCTTTAAACTCTTCGATGTTACTGCCGTAGATTTCGTTAATGGAAATTAATTTGAGTTGCCTGGTTAAAGCTTCTAGTGCACCAGATTTTGACTGTTCTTCTGCTACGATTTTCTTTATAGCATTTTCAAAATTGTCTCGTTCCATTTCAGCCTTTCTCAATGCAATTTCATTACTATTTATTTCATTTTCTATTAAAGCAATCTCATCCTCCGTTAGCTTGTAATGGTTAAGCAACTTTTCAATTTCTTCCGCATTCTCCTTGTCGTACTTACTCCAGTTGAAGCTGTCTAAATGTTCCTTCAATAACTTGTCTTCCGCTTCATATTGCCCCTTTATTTCATCCTTTCTCTTAATGAGTTCAGATTTTTGTGCATTTAGTAACTCGTACGCTCGTTCTATTTCCTGGATTCTCTTTAGCTCAATCCTCAACTTTCCCTCTTCTTCCTTAAGATCGTCAAGATGGTTTTTAACATCTTCAATTGCTAAAATATGCGGATGTTCAGTACTGCCGCAAAGCGGACAGGCTTCTCCCCTATGTAAAGCTGCAACAAAATCACCCAACTTCATCTGAATCTGAACATGATGCATCGCACGATTCAGCTCCTCCAGTCTACTTTCCATATTCTTACTTTTAAGAGCAAGTGATGCTTTGAAATCCTCCTTTTCCGAATCGCTCGATAGTAATCGATTGATTCGATCACTTACTCCCTTGATTTCTTCTATTAAGCTATTCAGTGAAGAAGAATACTGCATAATGCTTTTCATACGATTTTCTTTTTCCCTAAACCAGCTTTTTACTTCACTTAACTGAGCAATATCTGGTTTTTCAATCCTTTTTTGATGGAGCTTTTCCTTCAGTTGCGCGGCCTTTTTTTCGCCCTGTATTTTAGTTTTCTGAGCCTCCTCAACAAAGTTTTTACCTTTGCCAATTCGCTCATTTAACTTTGTAATCTCTTCTTTCAACTGGAGAATGGAAATACCGATTTGATAATCATTAGTTCTTTGCTTTAATTCATCAAGCGTACCATATTTAAGTGTAATCGTTGCATGTTCTTGTTGCAACTCCATTAATTTGGTCTCAGAAACTTTTAATTTCTGTTGATAGTCCAACAAACTTTCTTCTCTCTTCTTTATTCCCAGCTCAAGCTCTTCCAATCGTAAAAGATCGGGTTTAAAATTTCTTTCGCAGTACTCGTAATCCGATATTTTACTTTTTAATAGCTCATATTCAGTAGATTTATCTATTAATACATCATGCAATACTTCAGATTCCTTTAGCTCTTCAAATAATTTTTTCAACGCTGTAAGCTCTCGCATGTTGGCTTCTCTCTGCAGGAGTTCGATCTTCCGAGCATTCAGCACATTTTTTAAGGCAGCTAATTGCTGCCCACCGGCTTCAACATGTTCGTTCGTTACATTGTCAAAAAATGCAAGCTGACCCTTCAATAGCTGTAACCTTTCATTATTTTTTCTTTCAAGTGAAGACGTTTGCTGGAAAAATTCATACTTATCTAATTGAAAGATATCTTTCAACATATCGGTACGAGCTTTATCTGTAAGTTGAAGGAACTCTTGAAATTTCCCTTGCGGGATAATGATGGTTCGCCTAAAATTATCGTAGCTTAATCCTAAAATATGCTCGGCAGTACCATCGGCAATCGGCTGCCAGCTTCCGTTATAATCAACATATGCTGTTCTATCAAAAGTGTTTACTTTTTCGAATTTTTTACCATGACGTTTACCTCTTACCAGGAAACGATATTTCTTTTCATCAAAATTGCCAAAAATAAAATCGATGAATAGCTCGTCAGATTTCAGATTCATCATGTTATAGTTCCGATCATCTCTATTGTTTAGCCTCTCCGTTTCCCCGTAAAGTGCGAAGGCTATGGCTTCCAATATGGATGACTTTCCTGAACCGACCGAACCAAATATGCCAAATAACTGTCCTTCTATTAATCGATCAAAATAGATTGTTTGTTCCTGTTGATAGGAAAAAAGGCCTTTAATAGTTAATTTTATTGGTATCATTCTTCTACTTGCTCTGCTTTAATTTCTTTAAAAAGCCTCAATATTTCCTCACTAGGCTGTTGTTTATTCTTATATGCAAAATATTGAACAAATAACTCATCAATGGATTGGCTTAAATCTATCGACTTACTTTCGTTTTCCAAGCCAGAAATACTACGTAGCTCGGGTATAATCGTTACAATTCCCTCATGAAGCTGTAAAAGTGATCTTCTATCTTCCGCATTCATAAAATCATCGCTTACAATAGTTAATTCGATCCAAATGTCTTGATTTTCTTGCAGCCATTCTTTCGCTGCATTGATATCCTCAAATCGTTTCCTGTGTAAGGGCTTACCAGCCTTTAGCGGCAGTTGGCGAAAAGTAGCGGCTTCATTGGGTTTCAAATCGACAATAACTACATATTTTTGTTGACCAGCCTCTGCAAAACTATAACTTAATGGACTACTACTATATACAATAGGCATTTTTAGTTTATCAATCTCTTGATATCTGTGTAAATGTCCAAGCGCGACATATTGAATCTGTTTAGGAATGTTATCAGTATATATTGCTTGTGCACCTCCAATGTGCAAAATAGGCTTTTCATCATCCGGTTCTTCGGGTGGCATCTCTCCTTTTTTCATTACGAACAAGTGTGCCATTAGAACGTTTACCCCCTTTGTATCGCAATATCTATCTGCAAGATACTGCCATTGTCTTCCAAGAAGATTCCGCAGCTCCTCTTCTTCATTAGATGCCCCGAGAAAGGTCTTCATCCTATATTCATTCGCATAGGGTGTTATAATTAACCGCAGCGGATAATCGTATTTAGGTAACGTCAATTCAACGAAACCCGGTTCACTTTGATTGATAGAAATCCCACAATCCAAGATTTCTTTCGAAAAAAAAGTTTGCGGATAACCAGCGAATAAAATTCCACACGCCCGTGCAAGTGAGTCGGGCGCATCAATTCTGTCAGGCGAATCATGATTTCCGGCAATTGCTACCACCAGCCTTGTGCCATTGTTCGTAAGTTTTTTTAGACTCTTGTACAGAAGTTCAATAGCTTCGGTTGTAGGATTAAATGTATCAAATAAATCACCTGCAACGAGTATGACATCGACCTCTTCATCGTCGGCTATAGTAATTATCTCCTCCAGCACAATTCGTTGTTCCTCTAATCGCGAAAATTTTTCTAATCTTTTTCCTAAGTGCCAAT
>DATMSZ010000123.1:0-3392 GCA_035565175.1 Pseudosphingobacterium sp. | reverse complement strand
TATCTGCAGGTATGAAAAAGCTAAAGCGTTTTTGTCAACTATTGTCTGCTATTATAGTTAGGAGCTTCTTTCGTGATAGTAATATCATGTGGGTGGCTCTCTCTCATGCTGGCTGCACTTATTTTTACAAACTTTGCTTCTTGCAATTGCTTGATAGTTGCCGCTCCACAATAATGCATTCCGGCTCTTAAACCACCGATATACTGATAAACTATCTCTGCAAGAGTTCCTTTATAAGGTACTCGGCCGACAATTCCTTCTGGAACTAATTTTGTAACTACATCAGTTTCATCTTGGAAATAACGATCCTTAGAACCTTTGGCCATAGCGTCTACAGATCCCATGCCGCGATATGACTTGAATTTCCTTCCTTCGTATATAATTGTTTCTCCCGGTGATTCCTCTACTCCCGCAAATAACGATCCTGCCATTATTGTGCTTGCCCCGGCTGCGATCGCTTTAACGATGTCTCCGGTTTGTTTTATCCCACCGTCCGCAATCACAGGTATGCTTCGTCCTCTAAGTGCTTTAGCGCACTCGAATACGGCATATAATTGAGGTACTCCTACACCAGCAACAATTCGTGTTGTACAGATAGAGCCAGGGCCTATACCTACTTTAACTGCATCCGCGCCGGCATCGGCTAAAGCGGTGGCAGCCTCAGCTGTTGCTATGTTTCCTGCGATGACTTCCAGTTCCGGGTAAAGTTTTTTTACATTTTTAACCATATCTATTACGCCTTTTGAATGACCATGGGCTGTGTCTACGGTTATGACGTCAACGCCGGCCTTAACCAACTCAGAAACTCGATCAATGTTATCTGCTGATACACCCACTGCGGCTCCAACCAGGAGTCTCCCATGCTGATCTTTCGCTGCGTTAGGATAATGCTTAAATTTCTGTATATCTTTGAAAGTAATCAGTCCAACCAGAACGCCATCAGCGTTTACAACAGGTAGTTTTTCTATTTTATGATTTTGTAAAATCTCCTCCGCTTTAACCAGGTTTGTCCCAATTGGCGCTACAACAAGATTTTCTTTTGTCATAAATTCACTTACGGGTCTAGTCATATCTTTTTGAAAGCGCAGATCACGATTAGTTACAATGCCAACTATTCTATTCTGCTGATCAACTATCGGTATACCACCTATTTTATTCTCTTTCATAATATTAAAGGCATCTTTTACCAAAGCGCCTTCGCGAAGAGTAACAGGTTCTTGTATCATACCGCTTTCTGAACGTTTAACCTTTCGCACCTCGTTGGCTTGCGCCTCGATGCTCATATTTTTGTGTAATATGCCAATTCCCCCTGCTTGCGCAAGAGCAATAGCGAGCTCGGCTTCGGTAACGGTATCCATTGCCGCCGAAATTAAAGGAATATTTAAACGAATATTTTTTGTTAACTGTGTTCCGGTATCTACATCTCGAGGAAGTACTTCTGAATAAGCTGGTATTAATAATACATCATCGTAGGTGAGACCTTCTGCTACAAATTTTTCTGGATCTAATTGCATGGCAAATATGTATAGGGGTTACTATTTGCCAGGCAAAAGTACGATTATTATTGATAATTTTAACTACAAAGCTATTAAAAGTTGTATTTTTTGTAAGTATAAAGTAATTTTTAGTTTTCGATCCTATTAGTGCCTAATACTAAATATTTTATACTATATCCTGATATTATCCTTACCTTTGCACCCTTAATTTACAAATTTACCTCCCCACATGAGTAACTTACAAACAGAGATAAATAAAAGAAGAATTTTTGGTATTATAAGTCACCCCGATGCAGGCAAAACGACCTTAACAGAGAAGTTATTATTGTTTGGTGGTGCTATTCAAAAGGCAGGAACTGTTAAGCGCAACAAAGCAGAAAAAACGGCCACTTCTGATTTTATGGAAATTGAAAAGCAGCGTGGTATTTCTGTTGCTACCTCTGTTATGGGTTTTAATTATAAAGGATGTAAAATAAACATTCTAGATACACCTGGGCATAAAGACTTCGCAGAAGATACTTACCGAACCTTAACCGCTGTGGATTCTGTTATTTTGGTTGTTGATTGCGTAAAGGGGGTTGAGGAGCAAACCAGAAAATTAATGAACGTGTGCCGTATGCGACATATTCCGGTTATGGTATTCATTAATAAAATGGACAGGGAAGGTAAAGATCCTTTTGATCTGCTTGAAGAAATAGAAAAAGAACTGAATATATCTACCAGACCGTTGAGTTGGCCTATTGGAATAGGAAGCACTTTTGCAGGAGTTTATCATCTATATAAAAAACAGCTCAAGTTATTCAGTCCAGATAGTAAAATGCAAATTACAGATGAATACATTGAACTTGAGGATATTATGAGCGAAGATCTTGACAAATACATAGGGCAAAAAGCTTCAAGTAAATTAAGGGAAGAAGCCGAATTAGTTGAAGGTGTTTATGAGCCTTTCGACCTTTCTCTCTATCGATCAGGGTATCTGGCACCTGTTTTTTTTGGCAGTGCTATTAATAACTTTGGTATTGAAGAATTACTGGATACATTTATTGAGATAGCACCTCCACCGCAGGCGCGTGAAACAGATAAACGGGTTGTTAAACCTGACGAAGATAAATTTACTGGTTTTATCTTTAAGATTCATGCTAATTTGGATCCGAATCATCGAGACAGAATAGCTTTTTGCAGAGTGTGTTCGGGTAAATTTGAAAGAAATAAATTTTATCAACACACGAGGTCGGCAAAGAAATTAAAATTTGCTTCTCCTACGAGTTTCATGGCTGATGCAAAAAGCTTAGTTGAGGAAGCGTGGCCGGGCGATGTGATTGGTTTGTATGACGCTGGAAACTTTAAAATTGGTGATACATTAACAGAGGGCGAAGCGCTTAAATATATTGGCATTCCAAGTTTTTCACCTGAAATTTTTAAAGAATTGGAGAATATTGACCCAATGAAAACTAAGCAGTTAGAGAAAGGCATCAGTCAATTGGTTGATGAGGGTGTGGCTCAATTATTTATTCAAAACCTTGGAAGCAGAAAATTTGTAGGAACAGTTGGTGAGCTTCAATTTGAAGTTATAAAATTCAGATTGTTAAATGAGTATGGTGCTTCCTGTAACTTTAGGTCAATCAGTTTTACGAAGGCTAGTTGGATAACATCAAAAGACCAGGAGCAAATTCAGCGTTTAATGCGATCGCAAGCGAATCGCATAGCATTTGATAAGGAGAATAGGCCTGTGTATTTGTCAAACTCTAAGTGGGACATAGATTCGACCATGAGAGAATATCCGGATGTTGTTTTTCATGAAACCTCTGAGTGGTAATTTTTTTTAGAGTTTTTGAAGGTCGGCTTTTATTAGCCGACGAACAGCTGTTCCTTCGCGTCTTACCGGCCCAGTAAGTA
>DATMSZ010000122.1:0-23398 GCA_035565175.1 Pseudosphingobacterium sp. | reverse complement strand
ATGTATGGCAAAAAATATATGGGGACAGCCCGAACAACCTTTTTAATTGACGAAAAAGGAATAATAAAACATATTATTAAAAAGGTTGATAATCAAAATGCCTCACAACAAGTCAGAGAACTAGTGAAATAATAGCATCATTTCAAAAAAAATGAACAGATTTACATTCATAGATGCACAATTAACCAATGACTATTGATTATCATAAAACGAATAAGCAACAACCAATAAGTAATAACTAATTTTATTTATCTTAGCAGCTTTAATAGCTTTAATTTCCATAACAAAATTCATAATGAGTGCAGATATAGCAAAACTAGAAAGCATCGCAAAACAAGTACGTAGAGACATCGTACGAATGGTACACAGCTGTCAATCAGGCCATCCAGGAGGGTCATTAGGATGCGCTGATTTTTTTGTCGCCCTTTACTTCCATCAGTTAAATCACAACCCGAGCTTCAATCTTGATGGCATTGGAGAAGATCTTTTCTTCTTATCAAATGGTCATATTTCGCCCGTATTTTATAGTACACTAGCCCGCTCAGGGTATTTTGATATAGGTGAATTGGCCACCTTTAGAAAAATCGAATCTCGATTACAAGGCCACCCTACCACGCATGAACATCTACCTGGAATACGCGTTGCCTCTGGTTCTCTTGGTCAGGGTCTTTCAGTAGCCATTGGAGCTGCTCGCGCAAAAAAGTTGAATGGAGATGATAAGCTCGTTTATGTTTTAATGGGTGATGGCGAACTACAAGAAGGTCAGGTTTGGGAAGCTGCTATGTATGCCCCACATAATAAAGTAGACAACCTAATTGCAACCATAGACCGCAATGGTCAGCAAATAGATGGCGCTACAGACCAAGTCCTTTCTTTGGGAAATTTAAAAGCCAAATGGGAAGCTTTTGGGTGGGATGTGTTGGAGACAAATGGCAATAATATGCAAATGTTAACAGATACCTTAGCCGAGGCAAAAAACCGGACAGGTAAAGGCAAACCTATTATGATCCTGATGAAAACAGAAATGGGAAATGGTGTAGATTTTATGATGGGTTCCCATAAATGGCACGGAGTTGCTCCAAATGATGAACAATTAGCAGCGGCCCTCTCGCAATTAGAAGAAACCTTGGGGGATTATTAATTGCAATTGCAAAATGGAAACATCACAAGCCATCAATTAAGATTAAGCGGATGATTGTTCTCCCTGAATAAAATTGCTGCCTTCGGCCTAGACCCAAGGTCTATTAAAATAAACAATTACCAAGTAAACAGATTATTCTGATGAAAAAATATACATATACTGAAAAAAAAGACACGCGTTCGGGTTTTGGAGCCGGTTTGCATGAAGTTGGACAAAAGAATGGAAATGTGGTGGCCTTGTGCGCCGATCTTGTAGGATCGTTAAAGATGGATGCATTTATCAAGGAATTCCCAGAACGTTTCTTTCAAATAGGGATCGCTGAGGCCAATATGATGGGCATTGCGGCTGGTTTAACTATCGGCGGCAAAATCCCTTATACGGGCACCTTTGCGAATTTTTCGACTGGAAGAGTATACGATCAAATCCGTCAATCGATTGCCTATTCAGGTAAAAATGTAAAAATCTGTGCTTCTCATGCTGGTTTAACCCTAGGAGAAGATGGCGCCACTCACCAAATATTGGAAGACATTGGCTTAATGAAAATGCTACCGGGAATGACCGTTATCAACCCGTGTGATTACAATCAAACAAAAGCAGCTACAATTGCCATTGCTGATTATGAGGGGCCTGTTTATCTACGTTTTGGGCGTCCAGTTGTACCGATCTTTACTTCCCCCGACCAAAAATTTGAAATCGGAAAAGCTTGGGTAGTTAATGAAGGCGCTGACGTCAGTATTTTTGCTACAGGGCATTTAGTTTGGGAAGCTATACAAGCCGGAGAAAAGCTAGCAGAGCTTGGTATAGATGCCGAGATTATAAATATCCATACAATAAAACCACTCGATGAAGAAGCAATATTAAAATCAGTAGCAAAAACGGGATGTGTGGTAACGGCTGAAGAGCATAATCGAATTGGTGGTTTGGGAGATAGCGTTGCACAGGTGTTAGCAAAAAACAACCCTGCTCCGCAAGAATATGTTGCTGTTAATGATAGTTTCGGAGAAAGCGGCACACCCGCTCAGCTTATGACTAAATACGGTTTAGACGCTGAGCACATTGTCGCTGCCGTGCAAAAAGTAATAAAACGTAAATAAAGGTTTAACATACAAAGGAACGTAACGTTCCTTTGTTTTTATAGCCACGATCCACTGAATGGAAGATTCAATTATAATTGAAAAATTCTCTAACGAAAAAACGCGTGACGAAGCTTTTAATCTTTTGTTAAAAAAGTATCAACAAAGGATTTATTGGCATGTACGAAGATTAGTGGTTGATCATGACGATGCCGATGATTTAATTCAGGATATATTTGTGAAGGTTTGGAAGAATCTTAGTAACTTTAGAGCTGATGCCCAGCTATATACTTGGTTATATCGCATAGCTACTAATGAGTGTATTACTTTTTTAAACAAGAAAAAACAGTACCAAAATATTTCTTTGGACGACGATTCAGCTTCTTATTTGGCTGAAACACTAACTACTTCGAGTTACTTTAATGGAAATCAGGCGCAGTTGAAATTGCAACAAGCTTTGCTTACATTACCGGAAAAGCAACGGTTAGTTTTTAATATGAAATATTTTGATGATTTGAAGTATGAAGAAATTTCAGACATATTAGGCACAAGTGTAGGCGCATTAAAGGCTTCTTACCATCTTGCTGTTAAAAAAATAGAACATTTTTTTAATGATCACGATTAAACCTTTTTTAGATAATTTCATCTAACAGTTACTATGAGCACAAAGGACAATAGAAGTAATCACAATGACGATTTAAAAGGTATCCAAGGCATATCGATAAATCCCATGGATACACCATTTATTGTACCGGAGAATTATTTTGACTTTTTACCAGCAAAAATCCAGCGACGGATTAAAGTAATTGAGGATACTACGTCTTCTTTCACTTTGCCTGAAGGATATTTTGATTCTTTGTCTGAACGTATAGAAGCCAAAATTGAAGAGAGTGAATTTGAAAATGCCGAAGAACAAAATAACGATCTAGCTGTTGATGATTATAGCTTTATTAAGGAGATTTCGTTTATCAGTGAATTAAAAAGCAAAATCCCTGCGGCCGGTTTCGAAACACCTCCAAGCTATTTTGAAAACTTAACAAAAAAGATTGAAGAATCAATAAAGGAACAAGTTAGCGAGGAAAGCGTTGTATCGATCCATTTGCAAAAAGAAAGAAAAGTAAAAAGGCTAACATGGATTGGATATGCAGCTGCTGCATGTATAGCCTTTTCAATTGGTGCTTATGCTTTCTTTCAATTAAACTCGGTTAACAATTTTCAAAAGAAATTACATAATATTTCAGAAAATGAAATTGTAAGTTATCTAGAATATTATACCGAACCTGGAGATGTTACTAACAACATATTAGAAACAGAATTTGAGGGAGCCGTCCAAACAAATAAAGCAAAATTTTCCGAAGAGGATATAGAAGCTTATTTGGACTATAGTATCTAAATTAAAAAATGAAAAAATTTATATTTACTTGCTTAATCCTTTCTTTTATAACGCTTTATCTGGGAGCCCAGAATTTAGTTGATCAAAATCGGTTTAAGCAAATAGAAGCAGCAAAAATAGCCTACGTTACCAAAGAGCTCGCTTTAAGTCCAGCAGATGCAGAACGTTTTTTTCCTTTGTACAATCAATATCAAAGGGAACTGCGTGAGCTTATTCATCAAAGAAAAACAAAGACTGGAAAAAAAAGAGGCGAATTGGAATACGATTCGGAGGTTCTCGCGCTTAAATTGAGGTATAGAGATGCCTTTATCCCAATTATAAATGCACAAAGAACTGCTAGGTTTTTTGAAACAGAAAGAGAATTTCGCGAGCAGCTTTTAAAAGAACTTCGGGATAGACGAAATGATTAATTAAAACATTGTCGTCACCTATACACATAGCGCCAATAGAAGAATAAAAACTTTTATTGACAACCCACATTAAACGGAAACAAAGAAATCACGCTCTTTTTAGATCATTGCTCCTTGCCTGTAATAATTTCATTTAATTATTAGATTCGCAGATCGTCTCCTTCATTTAAGAATAAATATGTTAAGTAATCGTCAGCTTTTTTTATTAAATACAGCACAAACGTCCACAACACCTCGCCTTATTGAGGTAGAACGGAGTGAAGGTCTCTACCTGTATGGACCAAAGGGTGAAAAGTATATGGATTTGGTATCAGGCTTTGCAGTGAGTAATATCGGGCATCGACATCCTAAAGTAATCGAAGCAATAAAAGCTCAAATAGAAAAATATTTGCATGTAACCGTTTATGGAGAATTTATACAAGCTCCTCAGGTGTTATTAGCCACTAAACTCGTTTCACTTCTTCCGAAAGATCTCGATAACGTATACTTTGTAAACTCTGGGGCCGAAGCCACAGAAGGGGCAATGAAAATCGCTAAAAAATTTACCGGTAGAACGGCCTTTATAACTGCAAAAAAAGCTTATCATGGCAGCACACAGGGTGCGTTAAGCTTAATGGGTGACGAAAAATTCAAAACACCGTTTGCACCACTCCTTCCAAATATCCATTATATAGATTACAATAACGCGCATCAACTAAACACAATTGATCAAAATACTGCGGCTATAATATTAGAATCCGTACAAGGCGAAGCGGGAATACGTGTACCAGACATAAGCTATATGCAAGCAGTAAGGAAACGTTGTGATGAAACAGGAACATTACTCATTTTGGATGAAATACAGACGGGTTTAGGACGTACCGGTAAACTTTTCGCCTTCGAGCACTATGGCATAGTACCTGATATATTATTAACAGCCAAAGCATTAGGAGGAGGAATGCCTATCGGTGCATTTATCGCTTCACAAAAAATTATGGCCGTAATTAAAGAAAACCCTATCCTAGGCCATATAACTACCTTTGGTGGCCATCCTGTTAGTTGTGCCGCAGCCTTAGCTTCCCTTAATGTAATTCTTACCGAAGGACTAATGGATACTGTTGAAGAGAAACACCAATTATTTTTACAGCATCTTAAACACCCAAAAATTAAGGAAGTCCGAGGAATAGGTTTAATGATGGCAATAGAATTGGGTTCATTTGAACTAGTTGAACGCGCAAGTAGGTACTGTGCTGCCAATGGGGCAATGGTAGACTGGTTTTTACACCATGAAACGGCCTTACGTCTTGCACCGCCATTAACTATCAGCCATGAAGAGATAATAGAGGCCTGTGAAATTATAAAAGCCGGAATCGACAATTAAAATAAAGAAATCAAAATAAGAAAGCCATTGATGTGTACATCAATGGCTTTTTCCTTGAAACATCTTATATTAGGAAAGTTGTGCTTCTAATTTATTGGCAAGCACCGACTTCGGAACTGCTCCTATTTGTTTATCAACAATTTCTCCATTTTTAAAGAAAAGTAACGCCGGAATGTTTCGTATTCCATATTTAGTAGAGATATCGGAATTATGATCCACATTCACTTTACCCACTACAACTTTCCCATCATATTCTTTTGCTAACTCTTCTACTACAGGCCCTACCATGCGGCATGGTCCACACCATTCTGCCCAAAAATCAACCAATACTGGTTTGTCTGATTTCAACACAACTTCATCAAAGTTGCTATCTGTAATTTCTAATGCCATTATAGTTTATTTTATGATTTACTACTCTGTTGCTTTTTTTAAGCTTTACCTTAATTTATACAAATATAGCTTTTCAAAAGTATTGCCAAAGCATAGGTACTGACAATCTGACATTAATTTAACTTATAGCCTCGATCCCCGGTCAATACCTTCAATTCTGTTAAAAATTCGTTACTCAAATGAACCCTAACACCCTTTGCAGGCATCTCCAAGCTTACTTTATCTTCATAGTCGAGTAGTACAAACTTTAGTTGACAGTTCCTTACTTCCTGTTCTTGTTGGTTTTTATTAATGATATGTTGCAAATTATTTACAAAATCATGATTTAATTGGTGTAACGGAACTTGTATGCTAATCGATTTAGCCATCTTATCTCGAAGTTCAGATAGTAGCTGAATAGATGAAATCTTGAACTCCCAATTATCTTGTTGTCTAAATCTTTCACTTACCATTCCTCTAATTTGTAAGAAATAACTTTCATTTAAAAAGCCCTTAAACTTCACATAATCTTCGCCGAAAAGTGCCATTTCATAAGAATCTGAATAATCTTCGAAAGTCATTCGGCCATATGGTTTGCCTGTTTTTGTCATTCCGTGGTATACAGCTGTTACCATTCCACCCACCACCATTTCTTTATTCTTTATTTTAGCAAATTCAGCTTTTATGTCTTCTATACCTTCATCACTATTTTCAGCCCCTTCTATTCCGTTATCCATTTCTTTATCCTTTGCTGCACCTGCTTTTATTTTGTCTATCAAATGAAGCTGACTAACCTTATGCTGGCAAAAATATTCTAGCTCTAGTCGATAGTCATCCATTGGATGCCCCGTGATGTACATACTTACAACATTCTTTTCATGCCGAAGTTTTTCCATTAAACCCCATTCTGGGCAGGGCGGTAAATTAGGTTCTGGTATATCAGCATCGCTTGTTCCACCGAATAATGACATAGCTGCATTATTCTTATTATATTGATAATCATTGGTAAATTTAATGAGACGTTCAATACCGTTTTGTGTCACGCCCTCTGGAACATGAAAAAATTGCGCTCTTGTTAACCCGAAACAATCGAATGCACCACTATAAACTAAACTCTCATATACTTTTTTGTTAATTGTTCGGGGATTACTTCGCTTTGCGAAATCGCTAATTGATAAATATCTTCCTTCATTACGATTGCTCACAATTGTGTCAACGGCCCCCGCTCCTACGCCTTTTACAGCACCAATTCCAAATCGAATAGCGCCACGCTCATTCACAGTAAATTTGTAAAATGACTCATTAACATCCGGCCCAAGCACAGTTAATCCCATACGTTTACATTCTTCCATGAAGAAGGAGATCTGCTTAATGTCATTCATATTATTGGAAAGCACCGCCGCCATATACTCAGCGGGGTAATGAGCCTTTAAATAAGCTGTTTGATAAGCTACCCACGCATAACAAGTTGAGTGAGATTTATTAAAGGCATAACTCGCAAAAGCCTCCCAATCTTTCCAAATTTTTTCGAGCACTTTTGCATCATGGCCCTTTTCTGCTGCTTGTTGCACGAATTTAGGCTTCATTTTATCTAATACGTCCCGTTGCTTCTTACCCATGGCCTTTCGTAACACATCTGCTTCACCTTTTGTAAAACCGGCTAACTTCTGTGATAAAAGCATCACCTGTTCTTGGTAAACTGTGATACCATAGGTTTCCTTCAGATACTCTTCACAAGCATCTAAGTCGTAAGCTATCGGCTCTTCCCCATTTTTCCGACGAACAAAACTTGGAATATACTCTAATGGCCCTGGTCGATACAAAGCATTCATGGCTATTAGATCTCCAAACACGGTTGGTTTAAGCTCCTTCATGTACTTCTGCATTCCGGGCGACTCATACTGAAAAATACCTACTGTTTCTCCACGTTGAAAAAGCTCATAAGTTTTAACATCATCTATGGGAAAGAAGTCTGGATCAAGCTCAATGCCTTTAGTATGTTTCACCAAGCTTACCGTGTCCTTTATGAGAGTCAGTGTCTTAAGTCCCAAAAAGTCCATTTTCAAAAGGCCTGCGCTTTCAACAACTGAGTTGTCGAATTGCGTAACATAAAGCTCGGAATCTTTGGCGGTTGATACAGGCACAAAATTAGTAATATCGTCAGGCGTGATAATCACGCCACATGCGTGGATACCCGTATTTCGTACAGACCCTTCTAGAGCTTTTGCTTGCTTAATCGTTTCCGCACCTAAATCATTCCCGTTCGCCAAATTTATCAGTTCTCTTACACTTTCTAGCTCCTCCGTCCGCAAGGCACTTTTAAGTGCTTGCGCATCCATATTAAACAATTTGTTCAATTTCAGGTTAGGAATCAGTTTAGCGATCTTATCTGCTTCAAACAGCGGTAGATCGAGTACGCGAGCGGTATCTCGTATAGATGACTTAGCGGCCATTGTGCCATATGTAATGATCTGCGCTACCTGGCTAGACCCGTATTTATTAATTACATAGTCCATCACTCGCCCTCTTCCTTCATCATCAAAGTCTATATCTATATCGGGCATAGACACACGATCAGGATTTAAAAAACGCTCGAAAAGCAGATCATAGGCAATTGGATCAATATTTGTAATTCCTAAGCAATAAGCAACGGCAGATCCTGCGGCAGAACCTCTACCAGGTCCTACAGATACACCTATATTTCTTGCAGCAGCAATAAAATCCTGTACAATCAGAAAATATCCCGGATACCCAGTTTTTTCTATCGTTTGGAGCTCAAAATCGAGACGTTCGGTTATTTCAGGAGTAATTTCTTTATAGCGCTTAGCTGCTCCTACATACGTTAAGTGCCTTAAAAACTTATTCTCTCCTCGTTTCCCACCATCCGCTTCGTCTTCTTCTACTTGGAATTCTTTCGGTATATCAAATTTCGGAAGTAACACATTGCGATAAAGAGAGTAAACTTCGACCTTATCAATCACTTCCTGAATATTTGCAATAGCCTCCGGAATGTCAGTAAAAAGCCTTTTCATCTCATCACCCGACTTAAAATAATACTCCTCATTCGGCAAGCCATACCTAAAACCTCGACCTCTTCCTTTTGGGGTAGCTATTTTTTCGGCATCACGCACACATAACAAGATATCATGTGAGTGAGCGTCTTCTTTATTAATGTAATAAGTATTATTCGTGGCAATAAGCTTAACTTGATGCCTTCGGGCCATTTCAATCAAACTAGCATTCACTCGATTCTCATCCTCTTGATTATGTCGCATTAACTCAACATAAAAATCATCCCCAAAGGTTTCTTTCCACCATAATAGCGCCTCCTCTGCTTGATTTTCTCCCATATTAAGCAGCTTATTAGGAACCTCACCGTATAAATTTCCCGATAAAACGATTATATTTTCTTTATACTTTTCAATAACTCCGCGATCAATGCGAGGTACATAATAAAAACCATCTGTGTAGGCAAGCGATGACATTTTTGCCAAGTTGTGGTATCCAGCCTTATTCTTTGCTATCATAACAATCTGATAGCCATTATCCTTTCGTGTTTTATCTTTATGGTTCTCGCAAACAAAAAACTCACAGCCAACAATGGGCTTAATAATTACTTCCGTTGGTTCCTCACCATTCTCAATCGCAGCATTATTTTTTGCTTCAGCAGCTTTATTGTGATTAAATACATTGCTTACAAAATGAAAAGCACCCATCATATTAGCGTGGTCAGTAATAGCTACCGCCGGCATTCTGTGTTTTGCTGCCGCCTTCACTAAATCAGAAACCGAAATAGTAGACTGCAAAATGGAGAATTGCGTATGATTGTGTAGATGAGCAAAGTCGATCTCTTTCAGCTCTTCCTTATTCGCCTCTAATTCCTTTTGAGATATGCTATCTTCCTGCGCTTTTTGGCGTTTTCTGATTTCATCAGAAGCTGCCTTCAGGTTTACGTGTTGTAAGCCAACTGCTTTTATTGGATCAGGATTACTTGTTCTGAAAATCTCAAAGTAATCTTCCTGAACCTGCAATTCGGCAGCAGTAAATATCTTTCTTTTAACGAGCTCTAAAAAACAACGAGTAGTTGCTTCAACATCGGCAGTTGCATTATGCGCTTCTGCAAATGGCAACCCAAACAGATATTCATGAAGTTCGGTAAGATTAGGTAATTTGAATTTACCTCCCCTACCACCCGGCAATTGCAATAAGTTAGCTGTTACCTCTGTACAGGTATCAAGTATTGGCTTATCCGACAGGGTACTAGCTAACCCAGCCCGATAAAATTCGCAGCCCATAATATTGATATCAAATCCTATATTTTGCCCAACAACAAATTTGGCCTTTTGAAGAGCTATATTAAATTTCTCAAGAACATCTAACAAGGGGATGCCTTGTTCCATGGCTAATTCAGTAGAAATACCATGAATACGCTCCGCATCATAAGGGATATTGAAACCTTCTGGTTTAACTAGGTAATCTTGGTTTTCAACCAAATTACCCATATCGTCGTGTAATTGCCAAGCAATCTGAATACAACGAGGCCAATTGTCTACATCAGTAATTGGCGCATCCCAACGTTTCGGTAAACCTGTTGTTTCGGTATCAAAAATTAAGTACATAGCTATTATTTCTGGATTGAGCAATAAGACAGACAAAGCTACAGAAATTTGCTCTTTTAAGATCGTTAACTTTCCAAAAAAGTATCTACAATATGTTAGTAACTTTGGAAATCAATTCAAATTTCCATAAGTTTGACCCTTTTAAGAAAGCTAGCTATAACCGACTAAACAACCTTGATAGCCCTGCTAAAAATTTAATTAAGCACCTGTAAAAATTGTTGCAACGACTCATAAATATCTTGTTTCTTTTGATATGCAGCGCAATGACAACGTTAGCACAAGGAACTGCTAATATTCGTTTTAACCAACTTAGCGAACAACATGGCCTATCCAATAATCACATAAATGCCATTATAAAAGATTCCACAGGCTTTTTATGGTTTGGCACATCAGCAGGTTTGAATCGCTATGATGGGCAACAAATTAAAATTTTCCGCCATTCGAATACAGACCAAACAAGTATTAAAGACAATAACATACATGATCTATTAATGGGCCCCCATCAAACACTCTGGGTCAGAACCAGAAACGGTTTTAATATTTATCAAGCCCGAAACGAAACGTTTATACGTAATGCCGATAGTGTTTTAAAGACTTATGGAATTCCTCCAGGGATCATTCGGCAAATCATAAGAGATCAACAGGGGAACTATTGGTTTTTGAATGAATCGGCAGGATTATACCGTTATAATCCTCAGAAGAAACAAAGTGTCCGATATGTTTCCAAACATAACGCATTAATTACAGCGATTGCCCTTACCGATAGTCAGGGCGTACAATTAATTTATAGTAATGGTTTATTGGAAAAAATTGATCAGGCTACGCTTTTACCTTCTTATCAACAAGTAACACAAGTTAAAACATCTTATAATCAGGCAAACTTTAAACTCTTTCTAGACAGTTCAGGTGATTTATGGATTTATGCCGTGGACGTACCAATTGGGGTTTACTGTATAAAAAAGAACAATAAGTCTGAAGCGATTCACATTGATAAAAACAACAAACAAATTGCATTGAATACGGATGCTGTGGTCAATATTACAGAAGATGAAAATGAGAATATTTGGTTGGCAACGGATCATGGTGGTATTAATTTACTTAATAAAAAAACTTCCCAAATTTCTTATTTGTTACATGATGACACCAATAATTCCAGTATCGCGCAAAATAGCACAATCGCACTTTACAGAGACGATCAGCATATTATTTGGGTAGGAACATATAAGCAAGGGGTTAGCTACTATCATAAGCAGTTACTTATGTTCCCCTTAATAAATCGGCAAAGTGGATTACCTTTTGACGACGTTAATCGATTTGTAGAAGACCCTCATGGCAACCTTTGGATTGGAACGAATGGAGGTGGGATCATCTATTTTGACAGAAAAAAAAATCACTTTATTCAATATCAAAATATTCCGAACAACCCAAAAAGTCTTACCAGTGACATTGTTGTAAGTATGTTGCTTGATAAGCATCATAAGTTATGGATTGGTACCTATTACGGTGGTTTAAACGTATTTGATGGAAAAACTTTTAAGCGCATTTCCTTAGATTTAAGCGGCAACAAAGAAATCCAAGATAATAGTATTTGGGAGCTCTATCAAGACTCCAAACAACGGATATGGGTAGGAACTCTTTCTAAGGGTTTATATTATTATATTCCGGAAAAAGATCATTTCGTGTATGTCGATAATGAAGCTATTCCAAAATATATTTCTGTAATTACAGAAGACCGGGCGGGTAATCTTTGGGTGGGAGGTGCAGAAGGAATTGTTGTCTTAAATAGCGAAAACAAAATTGTTCAACGATATGTTGCAAGCAACAAAAAAAACGCATTAAGTAATAATAATATTTTTGACATTCTACAAGATAAAAGAGGACAAATCTGGATAGCAACCCAAGATGGGTTGAACCTCTATATTCCAAAATTCAATCATTTCGTCACCTATCGCGAAGCAAATGGCTTACCCAATAATACGATTCTAAACTTACTGGAAGATCAACAAGGACGAATTTGGGCTAGTACATCGAAAGGGATCTGTTGTTTATCCGACTTTAATGACGATACCCAGTTATTCGATATTAAAAATTATCACACGAGAGACGGACTCCAAGGCCTGTCTTTCAACGAAAATGCCGCATTGAAAACCAAAAAAGGAGAATTAATCTTTGGAGGACCGGCGGGATTTAATGTCATTATTCCGAATGAGATCCCAAAGCTTAAACAAGCACTTAAACCTGTAATTACAGAATTTGCCCTTTTTAATAGAGCAATCGAAATTGGTAAAGCATATGACGGAGAAATCATCTTAACTGCATCTCCCACCGCAACAAACAACATCTTTTTGAAACACGATCAGAATGTGTTCGGCATTACCTTTTCACCGCTAGACTACCTATCAAAGGAGCAACGCCGTTTTGTTTATAAATTGGATGGCTTCCATGAAAACTGGCTTCCTGACGAGGGAAATCACAAAATTAGTTTTACCAACCTAGATCCAGGGGTATATACTTTTATGGTAAAAGCGTCTTTAGAGAACGGCCACTGGAGTAAACCATATTCCTTATTACGTATAGAGATAGCACCTCCCTTTTGGAAAACTCCCTTAGCCTATTTAGGTTACCTTATCCTTTTTATCTCGGTTTTGTTGATTACGAGACATATTGAAAGACAGCGACAAAAAAGCCGCTTCCTTTTACAACAGGAGAGAGAAGAAACTAAAAGAGCCGTTGAATTAGACCGCATTAAAACACAATTTTTTACTAACATAAGTCATGAATTTAGAACGCCCTTAAGTCTGATTATCGCTCCTATAGACAAATTAATTGAAGAAAGGCCTACTAAACACCAACTAATTCACCTAAACACCATGAAACGTAACGCTAAACGCTTACTTAATTTGGTGAACCAATTATTAGATTTAAAGAAAGTAGATAGTAATAACTTAAAGATTGATTTATGCCTTGGGGATATTATAGTTCAACTCAAAGAACATGTCGATTCGTTTAGCGATTTGGCCCTAAAGAAGCATATTACCCTTTCATTCACTACCAATAATAAAAGTTTTTATACCTATTTTGATCATGAAAAATTAGAACGAATCATCTTTAATCTATTGGGTAATGCATTTAAGTTTACACCGGAAAACGGAAAAATAACCGTCCATATAGAAATAGACGAAAATGATCGCCCAAATGAATTAATAATAGCGATAAGTGATACAGGTATTGGTATTCCTAAACATCAGCAAGACAAAATTTTTGAGCGGTACTTTCAAAGTACATTAAATCGACGATTACTTAGTCAGGGAAATGGCATAGGGCTTTCCATTACACAAGAATATGTTCAACTACTGGGTGGATCAATACGGCTTGAAAGTGAGGAAAAAAAGGGTAGTACATTTATTATACATTTGCCTATAATCAATTCCACTAAAGAAGAAGAAACTTCTTTAGCACGCGATAATAGTGTTATTGCGGAGCCGAAGACACCTATCGATCTACCCGCTCTTACCGTTAAGAAGGGTCCGCTAATATTACTGGTTGATGATGATGATGAGCTTGTTTTTTATTTGCAAGAAAACCTAAAACATAAATTTCATATCGAACATAGTCAAGATGCCAATGCAGCCTGGTCAAAAATACTTTCGCTACATCCCGATTTAATACTTTCTGACATACAGATGCCTGGTGACACAGGAATTGACCTTTGCCATAAAGTCAGAAAAGATTCACGCACACAGCATATACCTGTCATCTTATTAACGGCCTACAATGATCCTGTCACACAAATAACGGCTACCAACACAGGTGCTTCAGATTACATAACTAAGCCTTTTCATTTTCAACTATTAATATCTAAAATAGAAAATCAGTTGGAACAAAAAGCTCGTTTTGAAAAAACCTATAAAAAACAGTTAGAAGTAATTCCATCTACTGAAGTTATTGAGTCGGAAGATGAGAAATTTTTACGCAAAGCCGCCAAAATTACGGAAGACAATATATCAAACACTTCATTTTCAGTAGAGGATCTAGCAGCGAAACTGAATATAAGCCGTGTTGGCTTATACAAACGTTTATTGGCTTTAAATGGGCATACACCTTCGGAATTCATTCGAAATACTAGATTGCGGAAGGCCGCACAGTTATTGGCCAAATCAAACTTAAGTGTATCCGAAATAGCTTATCAGGTAGGCTTTAATAATCCAAAACAATTCAGCAAGTATTTTAAAGCAATGTACAACGTTTTGCCATCAATCTACAAGCAAAACCAATAAATTCCTTCCACCTTCACACAATATGCTTTAAACACATAATAAGCTATATATTGTTAACCAAACAACCCCTAAATGTAAACATTTCAGTCCCCTATTATCGGATAAGCAAGCGTAGTTTTGTTGCATTATTTGATTTTTTACTAGGCTAACCAACGCTAATCAGCACTTGTAAAAACGCAAAATTTGTATTAAACCAAAATTAAGCATATGCCGAAATTACTAACCTTTGTTGCAGTATTATGTTGCAGTGTACCTTTATTAACAAAAGCCCAAAAAGCAAGTTATCAGCGGAACAAAAACGGAGTTACCTTAACCTTTAAAAATTCATCAAGCGCTATTGATCAGACGGTAGATATTGAATTTATTCAAGATAGTATTGTACACGTTAAAGCAGTTCCTTTACAAAGTACCGTTAAAGCTTCTGTTCAGTTGACTGTAACTGATTCTGTCGTAAAAAACGTCGGAATGGTTGCTTTAAAAGAACAAGGGGATAAATTATTACTTCAAAGCAAATCTCTACACCTTGTTGTTTCCCTCTTAACAGGTAAGATAAACTTCTTAAGTCCTACCGGAGATACGATCTTAAATGAAAAACAGCGGGATGCCGGCACATTTATTCCATCTATCGCAAACGGTGATGCATTCTATAAAATAAGGCAGGGCTTTGAAGTCAATACAGCGGAGGGTTTGTATGGCTTAGGGCAACACCAAAACGGCATCATGAATTATCAAGGCCGACAAGTAACGCTTTTGCAATATAATACGGAAGTGGCCGTCCCACTATTAGTTTCGACCAACAATTACGGGGTTTTATGGAACAATTATTCGATCACTAAAGCAGGTGATATACGCGACTTATTACCCTTATCAGGCTTAAAATTATACTCAAAAGATGGCGAAGAAGGTTGGCTAACTGCCAGTTACCTCAATAAGGAAAATGAAAAAGACATCTTTATACGTAGAGCTGAATCAGCTATTGCTTTTAACGACTTAAGTGACCTCTATAAGTTTCCAGAAAATGTGGATTTATCGAAAAGTATGGTTCGCTATGAGGGAACATTTAGCTCGCCATTTTCTGGCCGTCATCGATTTCATTTCAAATATGCCGGCTATATCAAAGTATGGATAGATGAAAAATTAGTTCAGGATCGTTGGAGGGAATCATGGAATGCTGGAACGTTTGAGCTTGATTTAGCCACAACGGCCGATCAGAAACATACTATCCGTATCGACTGGAAACCTGAAGGAATGCAATCCTATTTGGGAATTAATTGGCAACGACCTATACCAGATACAGAAAAAAAATTCTTTAGTTTCGATTCCGAAGCGGGTGATGGAGTAGATTATTATTTTCTAAAAGGAGCAAATATCGATCAGGTAATCAGCGGGTACCGTAACTTAACCGGTAAGGCGCCTATTATGCCGAAATGGGCATTTGGTTACTGGCAAAGCCGCGAGCGCTACAAGACACAACAGGAAATATTAGACGTAGCGCAGGAATTTAGAAAACGTAAGCTACCCATTGATAATTTAGTGCTCGACTGGTCTTACTGGCCCGAGAAAGACTGGGGTGGTCAAAATTTTGACATTCAGCGCTTTCCAAATGCCACGGAGATGGTGAAACAATTACACGAAAATCATCTTCAATTGATGATCTCCGTTTGGCCTAAATTTAACGAGGCCTCCACAAGCTATCCTCATTTCATGAAGAATGGCTGGTTATATCGCCGGAACATTGCCGACGCGCGAAAAGACTGGATAGGAAAAGGTTACACCTCTACCTTTTACGATCCCTTTAACCCAGAGGCCAGAAAAGGTTTTTGGGATCTCCTAAATGAAAAACTATACAAAAAAGGAATTGATGCCTTTTGGATGGACGCAAGCGAGCCGGATATCCACTCCAACATAAGTCTGCAAGAAAGGAAAGATGTCTTTCAGCCATCAATTGGTTCCTCTACCCGTTACTACAATGCTTTTCCACTTCAAAACGCCAAGGGCATCTACGAAGGACAACGTGAAGCGGATCCAAATAAACGGATATTTATGTTGACACGTTCGGGTTTTGCTGGCCAGCAACGTTATGCTGCCGCTACCTGGAGTGGAGATATTGCCGCTACCTGGAACGACATGAAAGATCAAATTACTGCGGGAATTAATTTTTCCATGTCGGGTCTACCCTATTGGACAATGGATGTTGGTGGTTTCCTGGTTGAGAAAAGATATTATGAACCCAATGCAGCCGACCAAGAAGAATGGCGTGAATTGAACAGTCGCTGGTACCAGTTCGGGGCTTTTATGCCTATTTTTAGGGCCCATGGCCAGTTTCCATTCCGTGAGCCTTTTAATATTGCGCCCGAAGAACACCGTGCCTATAAAAGCATGGCATACTATATCCAATTACGTTATCGCTTGCTTCCCTATGTATATAGCTTAGCGGGGAAAACCTTTCATGAGAACTATTCTTTACTGCGAGGTTTACCGATGGACTTCAGTACCGACAGCAGTACCTATAACATTAATGACCAATTTATGCTAGGTCCCTCCCTACTGGTTAATCCAGTAACAATAAAAGGAGCTACCGACCGAAGCGTTTATCTTCCGAAGGAAAACGTATGGTACGATCTGTATAATGGAAAATCGTATGAAGGAAATCAACACATTAAAGCAGCAGCACCTTACGAACGTATACCCGTATTTGTAAAGGGAGGCTCTATTTTACCAATCGGACCTCTTGTACAACACACGGGCGAAAAAACTGACGGAGCCTTGACCCTCTATGTGTATGACGGTGCAAATGGAGATTTCACCTTGTATGAAGATGATGGACTTACATACAATTATGAAAAAGGAGACTTCAGCCGGATTCAGTTTAAATACGACAATAATTCCAAAGATTTAACTATATCCGAAAGGAAAGGGCACTTTAAAGGGGCCCCGACTACTAGGAAATTTAATATCCTTTGGATCAGCAAAGAACAGGCTAAAGGTATAGACAGTCAGGCAAAGCCTAGCAAAACACTTAACTATAATGGTAAACCTGTAAAAATTAAACTACTAAACAATTAAAAATTAAACCACTCAATGAGAGGTAATCAAAATAACCTAAAAAACATGAGTATGCTAACATTAAAAAAAACCATTCAACAACTTGGGACATGGATATTGCTACTACTGGTTTCACTGCAAGTAGCTCTTGCCCAACAAGTAATTAAAGGGAAAGTGGTCTCCGCTGAAGACCAACTTCCCGTTCCAGGCGTAAGTGTAAAAGTAAAAGGAACTACCCAAGGTATTTCAACCGACGGAAATGGAAATTTCTCCATTAATGCCAACGTTGGTCAATCACTTGTTTTCTCCTACGTCGGCATGGAAGTAAAAGAGGTAAAATTGACTTCTACAAACCCCATTAACGTAACATTAACCCCCACTACCGGAAACTTAGATGAGGTGGTTGTGGTAGGCTATGGCGTGCAACAGAAAAAATTAATTACAGGTGCATCGGTTCAAGTAAAAGGCGATGACATCCAGAAACAAAGCACTACCAATGCTCTACAGGCATTACAAGGGCAAACACCAGGTGTTCAGATAAGTTCAACATCCGGGCAACCAGGAGAAAGCATGCGTGTCATTATCCGGGGAGTAGGAACTATCGCCAATGCCAGCCCACTTTATGTAGTAGACGGCGTTTTAACAAATGACATCAGTTACCTGAACCCGAACGACATCGCTTCCATTGATGTCTTAAAAGATGCCGCTTCTGCAGCTATTTATGGTTCGCAGGCAGCTAACGGCGTGATACTCGTTACCACCAAAACCGGCAAATCGGATCAGCCTGCACAGATTTCCCTAGATACTTATACGGGTGTGCAAAAATTGGCAAGGAAAATTGATATGCTCAATGCCAAAGAATACGCCACTATCATGAACGAAGGGGCTATTAATGGAGGGAAGACACCTTATTTTACGAATGAACAGATTGCCAACCTAGGAAAGGGTACCATGTGGATGGACGAAATGTTCAAAGATAACGCATTAACACAAAATTATTCCTTAAGCGCACAAGGAGGAAGTACAAAATCTACTTATTCTACTTCCTTCGGTTATACCTCACAGGAAGGAATCGTAGGAGGTAAGGATTTGTCCAATTATGAGCGTTTCAATTACCGCATCAATTCAGAACATAACTTATATAATGACATTATACGCTTAGGAGAACATCTCACATTTACCTACTTGAATAGTAATGGCATTGGTGTGGGCAATCAATACAACAACTCGTTAAGAGGAGCCTTCAATACCAGTCCATTGGTACCAATGTACGATGAAGAAGGAAATTTCTACGATAATACAAATTCCTCTTGGAACACAGGTGAGGCAAATCCTTATGCAACCATGTATTACAGTAACCAAAATGATCGCAATAGTCAGCGTTTATTTGGCGATGTTTATTTAGTCGTAGAACCTTTTAAAGGCCTACGTTTTAGAACCAGCTTGGGGCTGGACTATAATGTCAATGAAAGTAGATCTTTTACCCCCATATATAGGCTTTCCGCTTATTCTTTTAATGATTTTTCTAGAATTAATCAAAATATGGGAAAGAATAAGTCACTCTTATGGGATAATTTACTTAGTTATACGTTCGATGTAAAAGATGATCACCATTTCGAGGCTATGATTGGATCTTCAGCCTTTCAATACGATGGATCGAGTATTTGGGGAGCGAATATAAATGCCGTGTTCAATGATTTAGAGCATGCCTGGCTATCTAATGCTACCAACGCCAATGATGCTGCGCAAATGACTTTAAGGGGTGCACCAGACGATGCTGATAAGCGTATGTCGTATTTTGGACGCCTCAATTATAACTATAAAGGCACTTACCTATTAAACGCAACCTTTAGAGCGGATGGTTCATCCAGATTTGCCAATGGCAATCGTTGGGGATACTTTCCATCTATTTCAGCTGGTTGGGTTGTCTCCAACGAGGCCTTTGCAGAAAGCACCAAAAGTTGGTTAGATTTCTTTAAACTAAGAGCAAGCTGGGGGCAAGTTGGAAATCAACGAATAGATGCTTTTCAATTTATGTCGCCGGTAACCTTTCTGAACACCAATTACATTTTTGGCAATCAAGAGGGGGTACTTACACCTGGAGCCTACCCAAGTCGTTTAAGTAATATTAACCTAAAGTGGGAAACGTCGCAACAGACAAACATTGGTTTTGATGCTCGATTGTTACAAAACCGTTTAGACATTGCCTTCGATTGGTATGATAAAATCACAAAAGATTGGTTGATCCAAGTACCTGTATTGGCAACTGCTGGGGCAGATGCACCCTTTATCAACGGTGGTGATGTAAAAAACAGGGGTGTAGAACTTGCTTTGAATTACCATGATCATATTGGAGAGTTTAATTACAGCATAGGTCTTAATGGCACTTACAATAAAAATAAAGTAGGAAGTATACCTACCAGAGACGGAATTATTCACGGCGCCAACAACCTCCTGTTTGCTAATTCAGGCGAATTTTACCGTGCCCAGAACGACTTTCCCATCGGATATTTCTGGGGATATAAAACCAATGGTATTTTTCAAACAGAAGATGAGGTAAACAGCTATCGCAATGCCAATGGCGCTTTAATACAACCCAGTGCGCAGCCGGGAGATGTACGTTATGTTGATGTAAATGGTGACGGACAGATCGGCGAAACGGATAAAACCATGATTGGCAATCCAAACCCCGACTTCACCTATGGGTTCAGCATAACGGCTAATTATAAGGGCTTTGATTTAGCAATCCAGGCTACAGGCGTGGCGGGGAACCAATTAGTGCAGTCGTATCGCAATCATACGGATCCATATTCTAATTATACTACCGCCATATTCGATCGTTGGCATGGCCCAGGGTCATCCAATACCACTCCGCGGATTACTGAAGACGCACGTAATTGGACCAATTTTTCAGATCTATATATACAAGATGGTGATTTCCTTCGTATTAGCACCATCACATTGGGCTATGATTTTGGAAAAATCATTAAAAAGAACTACTTAAGAAAAGTACGTTTATTCGCCTCTGTATTAAATGCCTTCACTTTCACGAAATATGACGGTATGGATCCGGAAATAGGTTATGCCGAAGGATTTGCCAGTGGCGTCGATCTGGGTTATTACCCTAGGCCACGAACTTTTACGGTTGGAACCAATATTACATTTTAAGAACCTAAATAGAACATAAAATGAAAAAGATCATTATATCGATATTTACCTTAGCAAGCATGTGTCTAGGATCATGCACGAAAGGATTTTTGGATACTGAACCCATTACTGAATTAACAGACGAAAATTTTTACCGCACAAGCGATGATGCCTATAAAGCTTTAGTTGGTTGTTACGATGGCTTACAGATTGTTTGGGCCGGCGGTGTTAGCTTACCTGTTGCCACAGAGGTACTATCCGACAATTGTTTTGGCGGTGGGGGTAATTCAGATGGCTTTGGGTTACAAATGCTGGACGAATTTGATCGCTTACGTTCGCCTGCCGACCAAAATTTATTCGTTGACAATTGGATAGCATATTATAAGGCAATCTATCGATGCAATATGCTCTTAGGAAAATTGGACGGTATAGATTGGGAGAACAAAGCAGATCTGCGCCCTGTATATGAAGCGGAAACACGCTTTATCCGCGCCTATTTATATTTTGATATGATAAGGTTATGGGGGCACGTCCCTTTATTAACGGAGCCGAGCAATGAAAATATACCGCAAGCAGATCCTTCGGAAGTATATACCGTTATAGCCAACGATCTTAAGTTTGCCATACAAAATCTACCGGCTACATCTTATGCTAACCAACCGGCCGCCACCTATGGGCGGGTGAGCAAATGGGCTGCTGAAAGCTTAATGGGCAGAGTGTTCCTTTATTATACGGGTTACTACAAGCAAAATGATTTAGCAGGAGTAGTTGACCGTGCTGCTGCACTCAATTACTTGGAAGACGTGATCAGTAATGGTGGCTTTTCACTCGTGGAGAATTTTGCTCATCTATGGCCGGCCTCTTTAGAAGACTATGCCGGTGAAGATAATAAAGAAACAGTTTTTGCTATCAAATATACCTTTACAAGCGACTATGATGGAAATACAGATGGTAATCATTGGATGGTTATGTTTGGCATGCGCGAACAATGGAGTTTTCCTTATGGTAATGGTTGGGGTGGTGCAACTGTGAATCCAAAATTATGGAATGCTTATAATAGAAATGATAGTCGCAGAACAGCTTCCATTATCGCCATCGCTGAAGAAAGCATCAACTTCACCAATCAAAGTAAGCAACGGGAGTATACCGGCTATTACAATAAAAAATACAGCCCACTAGTAGATGAAAACGGAAATAGCATTGCCGTAAGCAAGGGTGGGGTCAACTTTCAAATTGGTCAATTCCAAGATTATGTATCCATTCGTTATGCGGATGTACTTTTGATGGCTGCTGAGTTAGGAAGTGCCAACGCCCAAACTTACTTTGACGCGGTACGTAAGCGTGCATTCGGCACTAATTTTATCGCTCAGCCAGTAAGTCAACCAGCCATTATGAATGAGCGCAGGCTCGAATTTGCTTTGGAGGGAATTCGCTACTGGGATTTACTACGCCAAGGCGTAGACGTAGCGGCCTCAACCATAGCCGAAAGCACAACAGTATTAAACGGAGGCCAAGAAGCACGCAAAACGATCAGTGCCAGCAGAATCAGTGAAACAAGCGGATTGCAACAAATTCCGAATAATCAAATAACGCTATCTAATGGGGTGCTAGTTCAAAATACTGGGTGGTAACATACTAAAGCTATTAAAAATGAAAGCAAAAAAAATAAATATAACATTGATTGTGGCTAGTATCGCTATGCTGATAAGCTCCTGTCAGAAAAAAGACTATAAATTAGATGAACCCTTGGATAAGTCCCAAATCCAATTTGAAGTTGTTCAAGATTTCAATGCTGATGCGGGTGGTAATACCGTTATATTGAAAAATAATACGGCTAGCACAGTATCCATATGGGATTATCAAACCGGGAAATCGACCCGGCAGCAAGACACTATACACTATGCTTTTAAAGGCGATTACACGATCAAGTTTTCGGCTATGACAGGTGGTGGTATTGTTGAGGTTGATTCTGTAAAAATATCGGTTACTGAAAATAATCTCGATTATGTTAGCGATCCCATGTGGACCAACATCTCTGGTGGCGCTGGCCATGAAAAAACCTGGGTGCTCGACACCGATGGGCTTTTTTTCGAGGGACCAATGACTTTTGTTGACCCTGCCAATTTCGCCAATGTTTGGTGGGATGCAGGCCAAGGTATTTATCCGGACAATATGGCACGAGGAGATTACGGTGAAATGACCTTCTCGCTCATTACAGGCCCCGACTTCCGCAACATCAAGAAAATGGAAAACAATATTCAGGAGAAAGGTACCTATATGCTGAATCTAATTGATAAAACCTTAACGGTGAACGGCGGCACTATACTTCGTGGATACAAACCGGCAAAAAATGGGATTACCGGCATATCTAATTGGACAACTTATGAAATTTTAGCGCTTGATGAAAACACGCTGCGATTAGGCGTTTATCGAGATAAGGATGTAGATGGTGAAGGCTTAGCTTTATTGGTGTACAATTTTGTTTCAAAAGAGTTCGCAGAAAGCCAGCCTGCTGAATAAAAAATAATATTTGCAAAATTTTTAAAGAAGGAAAACGGATCGTC
>DATMSZ010000121.1:0-21487 GCA_035565175.1 Pseudosphingobacterium sp. | reverse complement strand
AGCTCCTAATTGTTCGTTTATGCTTATTCAAAATTATATAAACATTCTCTCAATTGCATTGCCAAAAAAGAAAACCCTTTTAAATGTAACCTCAATGAAGCTAGAGAAGGTACTGTTGTCCGATACTGAACAGTAATTGTTCGATATTGGACAATAAAAAATGGGAAAGACCGACCGTCTTCCCCATTTTTTTCACTTTTATATAATTATAATTAAACTTACGCCGTTTCTTCTACAAGTTGATCCAGCTTCAGAATTTCACTACTTTGTTTACGGGTTTTATTAGCTAATTCAGCATCGTTTGCAAGTGATTGACCATATGATGGTATCATTTCCCGGAATTTAGCTTCCCATTTTTCAGTTTTCACACGATCGGGAAAACATTTTTGCAATAACTTGATCATAATAGAAACTGAAGTAGAGGCACCTGGTGAAGCTCCCAGTAATGCTGATAGAGACCCATCCGCGCTGCTTACGACCTCTGTGCCGAATTCCAACACACCACCATGTACCGGGTCTTTCTTTATCACCTGTACTCGTTGTCCGGCTATTTCCAATTCCCAATCTTCCTTACGAGCAGACGGAACATATTCTCTAAGTGCATCTATTCGATCGTCCGGCGACTGCCTAACTTGGTCAATTAAATACTTTGTAAGCTTGAGGTTATCTAGACCTGCGGCCAGCATCGGGCGTATATTATTAATTTTAATGGAAGAAGGTAAGTCAAACCAAGATCCATTTTTGAGAAACTTAGTTGAAAAACCGGCGTAGGGCCCAAACAAAAGAGCTTTTTTACCATCAATAATACGGGTATCTAAATGCGGAACAGACATAGGAGGAGAACCTACGGCTGCTTTTCCATAAACCTTAGCTTCATGTTGCGCTATTACTTTTGGATTTGTACAACGCAACCACTGTCCACTCACTGGAAAGCCTCCAAACCCTTTTCCCTCTTTAATATCAGATTTTTCCAATAAGTGCAATGCACCACCACCTGCTCCAATAAATACAAATTTAGCGAGAACAGTACGTTTACGTTTGGTTGTACTATTCTTCACCTCGATTTTCCATCTTCCATCAGGCATACGCTCTAAGTCTTTTACTTCATGCGCTAATCTTAATTTAAAATGGGGTTGTTTCTTTAAATACTCAAATAAACATCGTGTTAAGGCACCAAAATTAACATCTGTTCCAATATCCATCTTGGTAGCAGCAACAGGTTGACTAACAGCTCTCTCTTCCATAATTAATGGAATCCACTTTTCAATGACGCTTTTATCCTCCGAATATTCCATCCCCCTAAAAAGATGGTGATTGATCATTGCATCGTACCTTTTTCGAAGGTATTCTACATTATCATTTCCCCATACAAAGCTCATATGCGGAATACTCTTTATAAATTGCGTAGGATCTTTTAATATGCCCGCTTCAACCAGATGTGCCCAAAATTCTTTGGAAACTTCGAATTGTTCAGCAATATTAATTGCTTTTTTAATTTCTACGGATCCGTCAGGTAATTGTGGAGTATAATTTAATTCACATAATGCCGAATGCCCTGTCCCTGCATTATTCCATGCGTCTGAACTCTCCGCGGCTACTTCATCTAAACGTTCAAAAACTTCTATACTAGCCTCTGGCAGAATTTGATTAAGCATGATGCCCAAGGTAGCGCTCATTATACCCGCACCTATCAATACAGCATCCTTTTCTTGAATGGTGTTTTTGTTACTTTTAGTCATTTCAATCTATGAGAATGCAAAAATAACACCAACAAATCATATTTTCTTATAAAATTGATAAAAGAAACGAATATTTACATATAAAACACAATATTTATGATGTAAATATTTCGAATTTATCACAAACGGCCATTTTATTATTCTTTTTTACCACTTCTATCGTATGACAATTAGTTTGTTTTACCTTCTTTTAGTACTTCTCGCGAAATGACCATTTTTTGTATTTCGGATGTTCCTTCTCCAATTGTACAAAGCTTAGCATCCCGATAAAATTTCTCTACTGGAAAATCTTTTGTATAGCCGTATCCACCAAAAATTTGAACGGCGTCTGTTGCTACTCGAACAGCTACTTCAGAGGCAAAATATTTAGCCATTGCTGAAGCTTTTGTTACAGGAAGTCCTTTATTTTTCAAATCGGCGGCTTTCCTAATTAATAACTCAGCTGCTTCTACTTCAGTCGCCATATCCGCAATTTTGAAAGAAATTCCTTGAAAATTAGCGATCGGTTGACCAAACTGCTCCCGTTCTTTACTATATTTAATGGCAGCATCTAAAGCCCCTTTGGCAATTCCTAAAGCGAGCGCAGCAATAGAGATACGTCCTCCATCCAACACCTTCATAGCTTGCTTAAAACCTTCTCCTTCACTGCCCAGTAGATTTTCTTTTGGTACTTTTACATTTTCAAAAATCAGCTCTGTAGTCTCTGAAGCACGCATTCCTAGTTTGTTTTCCTTTTTGCCGTGACTAAACCCCGGAGTACCTTTCTCAATTACGAAGGCGGAAACGCCACCGGATTCTCCTTTATTTCCGGTACGTGCCATTACAACCGCAACATTCCCACTCTTACCATGGGTAATCCAATTCTTTGTTCCATTGATTATGTAATAATTTCCCTCAAGCACCGCTGTTGTATGCATGCGTAGCGCGTCAGACCCTGTGTTGGCTTCTGTAAGTCCCCATGCACCAATCCACTCCCCACTTGCTAATTTAGGTAGCCATCTATTTTTTTGTTCTTCGTTACCGAATGTTAAAATATGACCTGTGCAAAGCGAATTGTGAGCAGCAAGTGACAACCCAATTCCACCGCAAACTCGGGCAACTTCAACGATTACATCTACGTATTCTTGATACCCAAGGCCAGAACCTCCAAAACTTTCGGGCACCAGTACACCCAAGAGTCCCAGTTCCCCCATCTGTTTAAAAAGATCTACGGGGAAAAGCTGGTCTTCATCCCATTCTATAACGTGAGGAAGTATATTTTTCTCTGCAAAATCCCTAACCATTGCTTTGATTAAAGCGCCGTGTTCTTCATCTAAGTGAGATGTTTCTTTGTCTGAAATCATATCTATTTATAATATGGTATTATACAATAATAGCCAAATTTTATGTTAAAAAAGAAGCAATAGGCAATATTTATATATAACAAAATAGTTTTTGGTATAAAACATTTACCTATTGATTTTAAACCAATTACTGAAACAATGTATTTACGGCTTTTCTTTGTAACATTTTTTACCGATTGCCGTCAGAAAACATATACGTATTGCCGAACTCAGCACGCAAAGAAATGTAGATTCCAAACGTACCAAGCTCTATTTAACTGGTGGATAAAAAGCTTTGCGTTTTGTGAGTGGCTACAGAACAAAAAAATGAACAAAAATTATTTATAGATGAAAAAAATTATCACACTATTAGCTTTTATACTCATTAGCTGTCATACGATATTCGCAAAAGAAGAGCCAAATAATATGCTCGCCCAACAATCGGTCCTTTTAAAAATGAACCTTAAAAAAGGGCTAAAATATAACTTCGCTACGAATACATCACAATCTATAGTACAGGAAGTGATGGGGAATAAAATGAATATTAAACAGCATACAAATATCGACTATATATACGAAGTAATGGAAAGCAGTGGACAAGGTATGCTAATAAAAACCACTTATCAGAACATCCTAATAGATACACAAACACCTCAAGGCAACATTGCATATGATTCTAAAAAGAAAGATAATACAGATGGTCCCTTGAAAAATATCGGCAATATGGTCGGCAAGAGTTTCACTATGCACGTAAGTCCTGAAGGTGAGGTAACACAGGTAAATGGTATGCAACAAATCGTTAGTTCTATCGGAGGGGATGCCACTACCAAACAATTGCTTAAGCAACAGTTCAGTGATTCTGCCTTCATTAACATGATGAATATGGCTTTAAATATATATCCAAATAAGGAAATGAAAATAGGTGAAAGCTGGCAAAAAAATTCAAGTGCAGAAATGGCGGGTATGATGAAAATGAATACACAAAACACCTATACCTTAAAAAGCTTAGAGAAAGACAATGCCATTATAGCAGTACAATCTACCATCGGCCTACTACCATTATCCAATAAAGGTGTACTTGGAAATATTGAATTCAATTTAAAAGGCACGCAAAATGGCACCATCAAATCAGATTCTAAATCAGGTATGATTACAAGCAGCACGATCCATCAGGAAATAAAAGGAGATGTCAGTGCCCAAGGAATAAAAATCCCAATGACCGTGATATCAGACATTACATTGACCGGACAGAAGATGTAAAAAGAATTGTTCAAACTCAGATAAATTCCCTTTTATAGGCAATATAATAACGTTGCATATAGAGGAAATATCCTTAATAATGTACGAGCGAGATAAGCTTTTCACTGAAAGGCATTAACCGTTCACGTCCTTTTAGAAAATCCAAACTGATAACGAAGCTAAATCCGGCAACTTCCCCACCAAGTTGTTCAACAAGTTTACTGGCAGCAACCAAGGTGCCACCGGTAGCTAAAAGGTCGTCATGTAAAAGCACTTTGGTACCTGGTGCAAATGCGTCCGTATGTATTTCAATCGTTGCCTTTCCATATTCTAAATCGTATGACTGTTTGGTCGTTTTGGACGGCAGCTTGCCTTCTTTCCGTATCGGCACAAACGGTATTCCCAAACGATTTGCCAACATTAGACCAAATAAAAAACCCCTGCTTTCTATACCAGCTATGATATCGAAATCAAGTCCTTTAAGACGCTCAATAAATGATTCCACTACCGCATCACAGAGCTTGGCATCTTTTAAGATGGGTGTTATATCCTTAAACACAATGCCAGGTTTAGGAAAATCGGCAATATCTCTTACTGCCGCCTTCAATAAGGTATCAATCATTACTAAAATTTAAATATGGTTCAATTTTACGCAAATAATCTTTGTCAAATAACACGATATTCGCTAAATCTTCTATGTTCTTAAATATTCCATGTTGACCTCGATATTGCACAATGACCTTTGCATGGTTTGCATCGACATAAGGATGCTTCCTAAGCTCTTGATAACCAACCTTGTTAATAAATATTTGCTTAATAGCATTTCTATCTATCTGGAGAAATGGTTTAATTGCTTCGAATCGTAGGGAGTCCATTCCATATACCTCTTGTAATTGCTCTAATTTACAGTATCCGCCTAAAAGATCACGATATTTCAAGATGCGTTTTGCATATACGGGACCAATACCTGGAAGTTGCATTAAATCTATGGTATCTACTATGTTAAGATCTAGAACTGGAATTTTTTTTAAATTATCGAATGTCGCCTTCGTCTCTTTTTTCTGCAAATGTGCACTGTCTGTTAATACACCTCCTTTTTTCTCCAAGCTCTTTGCCGTAATATGAATGTAAGGTTCCAATTTTTTGTAATCCGCTTCCGATAATGTGTAAATTTTCTTTAAATCTTCCTTCTTATAAAAGACCCCACCTTTAGCTCTATAATTGGTAATTGCCTTTATTTGTGGTGTTAATAAGCCAAGCCTTTTCCACGCTTCTGCATTCAGCTTATTGGGGTCAAAATCAAAATACGCCACGGGTACTGCTACGCTCTCGTCTTTGTAAAAATTGGTCTTTTGTATAATTTCCTCATAATATTCAGGTTCGGGAACATCAGCAATGTCATATAAAAAGGGTATACACCAGATTCCTAATGTAATAACTAATAGTACGCTTATGCCATTAAGCTCTCTTTTACTTAAGTTAAAGTATTTCTGAATAAAGTACATTTCACTAAATTATTGCTCTTTATCTCCAATTAAATAATAAATAGGTATTCCTACTAAAACTATTATAAGTCCAGGCCATGTAAAAGTTGGCTGATAAATCAACAAACCTACACAAATAGAGATCGCAGCAATTATATATATTGCTGGTAAGAAGGGATATCCAAAAGCTTTATAAGAGCGTTCTATATCCGGTTTTTTCTTACGTAAAATAAAGACTCCAAGAATGGTTAACGCATAAAAAATCAATACTACAAAAACGACATAATTTAATAAATCACCATATTTTCCTGTAAGGCAAAGTGCCGACGCCCATACACATTGTACCCATAAGCCCCAACCCGGCACTTCGTATTTATTTAATATGCCAGCCTTTTTAAAGAAGACGCCGTCATTCGCCATTGTGTAATAAACTCTTGCTCCCGAAAGAATTAACCCATTATCGCAACCAAACGTCGATATCATGATCATGACAGCAATAATCACCGTTCCCACCTCTCCAAAAATCGCATGCGAAGCAACAACCGCTACTCTATCGGCCGGAGCAAATGCGATATCCTGAATGGTGGTGGTAGCCAAATACATAATATTTGTAGAAACGTAAATAACCGTTACGATGAGTGTTCCTAAAAACAAGCTTAATCCAATATTGCGTTTTGGATTTCTGATTTCTCCTGCAATGAAAGTAACGTTATTCCAGGCATCACTTGAAAAAAGGGAACCAACCATTGCTGACACAATCCCAGCAAATAGCGCAGCACCGCTGATCTCCAAAAAGCCATTTTCTTGCCCATCCCAAGTTCTTGGAATCCACGCGTCAGACCAATTGGCATCCCATATTTCTGTATTAAAGGCACCAATCAACCCTAAAACAATTAGTCCAGCTAATGACAATATTTTTACGATCGTGAGTACCGTTTGTAATATTTTCCCATTTTTCACCCCTCTTGTGTTAAGCCAGGTTAGTACAACGATAACTGCAATAGCTAAAAGCTGCGCTGCATTTAACTGAAATTTCCCTGCTTGCCAAATAATATTTTCATCACTTACAATCGGAAACAAATAAGCAGCAAACTTCGCGAAAGCCACCCCTACCGCCGCAATAGTACCCGTTTGCACAACGGCGAACAATGCCCAGCCATACAGAAACGCTACCAGCTTGTTATATGCTTCCCTTAAATAAACATATTGCCCGCCAGCTTTGGGGTACATTGCGGAAAGCTCTCCATAGCTAAGTGCCGCAGTAAGAGTTATAAGACCCGTTATTACCCAAATTGCAATTAACCAACCAGCACTTCCTACCTGACGTACAATATCTGCACTTACAATAAAAATTCCCGAACCTATCATAGATCCTACCACTAACATAGTAGCGTCTAATAAGGTTAATTCCTTCTTCATTTGATCTTCTGGTTGTGTATTTTCCATGTATTAGGTACATTAATGTTTATTACGAATGTATATAAAATATTTAATGTAACAACAAAAGTATCTGCAGCTTAAACCAAAACCCTTTTGCATGGCAACTATTTCTATGGAATGACCCTTTTAAAAAAATAAATTTGATTATATCAAGAACCCTCACTATTTTCGATGCACACCATTATAAACAAAGTATAAACAATTAACTCATTTAAATTATGAATTATTTACAAAGTAATTTAGTATACTTTATACCCGTATTGGGCCTTATCGGCATATTAGTGATGATTATTAAATCAAGATGGGTTACGAAACAAGACGCCGGAGACGCAAATATGCAAGAATTAGCTGGGCATATTGCCAACGGAGCGATGGCATTCTTGAAGGCGGAATGGAAAATACTATCTTATTTTGTAGTAATTGCTGCTGTTTTATTAGCATGGTCGGGCACGCTTAGCCCTTACTCCAGCTGGGTTATTGCTATTTCCTTCATCATAGGGGCTGTTACCTCTGCTTTTGCAGGCTATATAGGAATGAATATCGCGACCAAAGCAAATGTCCGTACTACGCAGGCAGCACGGACAAGCCTTGCAAAGGCACTGAAGGTTTCTTTTACCGGCGGAACGGTTATGGGCCTCGGCGTTGCTGGTTTAGCTGTTTTAGGTTTAGGTTCGCTCTTTATTATTTTTTATAATATATACGTAATTAACACAAATGGACAGATCAATGGTTTAGAAATGGAGAAAGCGCTGGAGATATTAGCCGGGTTTTCTTTAGGTGCCGAATCAATTGCCTTATTTGCACGTGTTGGTGGTGGCATTTATACAAAAGCGGCCGATGTAGGCGCCGATTTGGTAGGAAAGGTAGAAGCCGGAATTCCGGAGGATGACGTAAGAAATCCTGCAACTATTGCTGATAACGTGGGCGACAATGTGGGTGATGTAGCAGGTATGGGAGCTGATTTATTTGGTTCATATGTAGCAACAATATTAGCAACCATGGTGCTAGGTAGAGAAATCGTCTCCAAAGATAATTTTGGGGGAATAGCACCAATTCTCTTACCTATGCTCATTGCCGGCCTAGGACTTATTTTTTCGATCATTGGTGCTTCACTTGTAAAAATCAAGGATGACAAAGGAAATGTGCAGAATGCACTTAATATTGGTAATTGGACCGCCATTATTTTAACTGCAATAGCATCTTTCTTTGCGGTACGTTGGCTACTTCCGGAAACAATGGAAATCCGCGGAGTTCAATTTACCAAAACAGACACCTATTTATCGATTATTGTTGGGTTGATAGTAGGTGCACTCATGAGTATCATTACTGAATATTACACCTCGATGTCGAAAAAACCAGTCCGTTCTATTGTAGAACAATCGTTAACGGGTCATGCCACTAATATTATAGCAGGTTTAGCTGTCGGTATGCATTCAACTGTATTACCTATACTAGTACTCGCCTCAGGTATTTATGGTTCTTATCACTTTGCTGGATTATACGGCGTAGCCATCGCAGCTGCAGGCATGATGGCGACAACTGCCATGCAATTGGCTATTGATGCTTTCGGACCAATTGCTGATAATGCAGGAGGGATCGCCGAAATGAGCCAGTTACCTGAAGAGGTAAGGGAAAGAACCGATAATTTGGACGCTGTAGGAAATACAACAGCAGCGACCGGAAAAGGGTTTGCTATTGCCTCCGCAGCTTTAACTTCCCTTGCTCTTTTCGCTGCTTTTGTTGGTATCGCAGGAATTGATCGGATTGATATTTACAAAGCCGATGTGCTGGCGGGCTTATTTATCGGGGGTATGATCCCTTATGTATTCTCGGCACTTTGTATTTCTGCAGTGGGAAGAGCGGCCATGGATATGGTACAAGAGGTTAGGAGGCAATTTAGAGAAATACCCGGCATTATGGAGTATAAAGCAAAACCAGAGTATAGCAGATGTGTTGAAATTTCTACGAAGGCTTCTATAAGAGAAATGATGCTACCGGGCGCCATTGCCCTCACCGTACCGATAATCGTCGGATTTTCGTTCGGCCCAGAAGTACTTGGAGGATTGTTAGCCGGCGTGACGGTTTCCGGCGTGTTGATGGGTATGTTTCAATCGAACGCTGGTGGCGCTTGGGATAATGCAAAAAAATCCTTCGAAAAAGGCGCCGTTATAAACGGCGAAACATATTATAAAAAGTCCGAGCCGCATAAAGCTTCTGTTACCGGCGACACCGTTGGAGACCCCTTTAAAGACACATCAGGTCCTTCCATGAACATCCTAATCAAATTAATGTCAATTGTATCTTTAATCATCGCACCACACATCAATATCAATCAACACGCAACTATTTCGAACAAAAACACCCAAATAATCCGTACACGAACAGCAAAAAATACAGAAAAAGATCTTTTAGACAAAAAAAATACACTTTTCGAGCAAATTAAGCCGCTAAAACAATAGCGGCTTCTTTATTTTTAAATAAAAATTGTAGGTTTGGGTCCTGTAAATATCCATATTTTAAAAACATAGGTAAAACTTAACTATAATCATACAAAACCACAATTACAAAAAACAACATTCTATGTTCTATAAGAAATCCATTCCTTCCCTTATTAAAGAAGCTCATGAAAGTGGCGAAGGTACATTAAAGCGTACCCTATCAAGTTATCATTTAGTTGCCCTAGGCGTTGGAGCCATTATTGGCGCTGGCTTATTTTCACTCACTGGAATTGCCGCAGCAGATAATGCCGGGCCTGCAGTAATTCTTTCTTTCATTATAGCAGCTATAGGCTGCGGTTTTGCTGGCTTATGCTATGCAGAATTCGCCTCGATGATCCCTGTAGCAGGTAGTGCCTACACCTACTCCTATGCTACAATGGGTGAATTTATTGCTTGGATCATCGGCTGGGATCTTGTATTGGAATATGCTTTAGCTGCAGCAACTGTATCAGTAAGCTGGTCACAATATTTTTCCCAATTCTTGATTGAAATAGGCATCAGCCTTCCTGCCAATCTCCTACATGGCCCTTGGGAAGGAGGCATCATCAATATTCCTGCTATTGTAATTGTTTGTTTATTATCGCTTTTACTTATGAGAGGAACGCAAGAGTCTTCTTTTGTAAACAATGTGCTCGTTATCGTTAAGATAGCGGTAGTCCTTATATTTATAGCCTTAGGCTGGCGTTTTATAGATTCGGCCAATCACACGCCATTTATACCTCCTAACGCTGGTGAAGCAGCGTTGAAAGCTGGCAAAATTGGTTTCTTCGAGTTTTTCAGCAGTCCTGATTTTGGACACTTTGGAATCAGCGGCGTACTTAGAGGTGCAGGAGTCGTTTTCTTTGCTTTTATAGGCTTTGATGCTGTAAGTACTGCGGCGCAAGAGGCTAAAAATCCACAAAAGGGAATGCCAATAGGCATTATCGGATCATTATTAGTCTGCACCCTGTTATATGTCGCTTTCTCCTACGTTATGACCGGTCTTGAAAACTATACCGCTTTTGAAGGAGATGCAAAACCGGTTGCAACTGCTTTTGCTAAAACAGGTTACACTTTCTTAAACTTAGCTTTAATGATTGCGATATTAGCCGGATATACTTCGGTAATCCTCGTAATGCTCTTAGGACAGAGTCGTGTATTTTATAGTATGAGCAAAGATGGGTTATTACCAAAATTATTTTCTGACCTTTCTAAAAATCAAACTCCGTGGAAGTCGAATTTGTTATTTATGATTTTTGTTAGCGTCTTTGCTGGATTTGTTCCTGTATCAGACTTAGGCCACATGGTAAGTATAGGTACCCTATTTGCCTTCACATTGGTTTGTATAGGTGTTATTATCTTGAGGAAAAAAGAACCTCATCTAGAACGCCCTTTCAAAACACCGTTGGTTCCATTAGTTCCGATTTTAGGTATTATAATTTGCGTTACCATGATGGCAGGCCTGCCGATTGAAAGCTGGGAAAGACTTGCTATATGGATGGCTTTGGGCATTGCTATTTATTTCGGTTATAGTAGACATCATAGCCTAGCCAAGCTCAAAGCAGAACGAAGTTCAGCAGCTGAGTAAGCTCGCCGCAAAATCACCTCCCCCTTATGAACATCATTTCATAAGGGGACGATTACCGAGATATTATCTATATTTCTATTAAACAAGATTGATCATGTTTTTCAATTTTAAAGAAATTGCTTCGGTTACCATGATTTTGTTTGCCATAATAGATATATTAGGTTCTATTCCTATTATTATCGACTTGCGCCAAAAGGCTGGCAAAATCGAATCCGGCAAAGCAAGTATTGTTGCCATGGTATTAATGATTGCTTTCCTTTTCGTTGGAGAAAGTATGTTAAAATTAATAGGCATAGATGTGGCTTCTTTTGCAATAGCAGGCTCTCTTGTTATCTTTTTTATCGCCATGGAAATGGTTTTGGGCATGGCATTCTTCAAAGAAGATTCTTTCGAAACCGCATCTATCGTTCCTTTAGCCTTTCCACTAATTGCTGGCGCTGGAACAATGACAACTATCCTTTCATTAAAATCTGAATACGAAACCCAAAATATAATTGCCGGCATACTCATCAACATTGGCATTATCTACATTGTGCTTAAAAACACTTATCGACTGGAGAAATTATTAGGTCGTACGGGATTAGCTGTACTGCGCAAAGCGTTTGGCGTTATCCTGCTCGCTATCGCAATTAAACTCTTTAGAAGTAATACAGGGCTGTAAATGCTAAGTAGTAAGATGCAAGACATAGGTAGCAGGATATAAAATATCATTGTTAACACCTGTTAGACTGAAAATGATGCGTTAATTAGCTATTTAATCACATTTAGCCTTTAAAAACCAATTAAAATTCTTATATTTACAAAAATACGGAATTTTATATGGAATTATATTACTCTTTTTCAATACTTATTGTATTATCTGCGATTTTCTCTTACATAAATGAACGCTTTCTAAAATTACCATCCACTATCGGTATAATGGTGATTGCCCTACTCGTTTCGCTGGGTCTAATCTTGACCGATAAGATCTTTCCGCATACATTTCAGGAATTTTCAACCTTCATTTCCTCAGTAGATTTTACTGAAGTTTTAATGGGAGCCATGCTAAACTTTCTCCTCTTTGCAGGGGCCATTCACATCAGATTAAGCGATCTAAAAGAACAGAAAGCGCCCGTCATGATCTTCTCCACTGTAAGTGTTATCATTTCTACGTTTGCTGTGGGGTTTATGCTATTTTATATACTACAATGGCTAAACATGGGCATCCCATTGATTCAATGTCTGTTATTTGGCGCTTTAATATCTCCTACAGATCCGATTGCAGTATTAGGCATACTTAAACAAGCCGGTGTACCAAAGTCCTTAGAAACAAAGGTTGCGGGAGAATCGCTATTTAATGATGGCATTGCCGTTGTTGTTTTTATTATCATGCTTAAGCTCGCTCAAGGGGAAGAAGTAGATTTGTCGTTTAGCAGCATTTCAGCATTATTAGCAAAAGAGGCACTGGGCGGGGTGGCGCTGGGCCTTTTACTGGGATATATCGCCTCCAAAACAATCGGAAAAATTGATAATTATAAATTAGAAGTCCTGATAACTTTAGCTGTTGTGATGGGTGGACATCTGGTGGCAAGTGCTATGCACATGTCCGGCCCATTAGCCATGGTTGCTGCTGGCTTGGTTGTTGGTAACTATGGCAGACAGTTCTCGTTAAGCGAAGTATCAAAAGATTATTTGGATAAATTCTGGGAGCTTATCGATGAAATCTTGAATGCCATTCTGTTTCTTATTATTGGCTTTGAATTAATAATTATTACCAACATCGGTGATTATTGGCTTATTGGTATTATCTGTATTGCAATGGTACTATTTGCTCGCTTAATCTCTATATGGCTTCCTGTCAAAATTATCCCAATGAAAACTAAATTTAATAAAGCCACCATCACCATCTTGGTATGGGGTGGATTAAGAGGTGGCGTGTCTGTGGCATTAGCGCTCTCTATTGACAATCACCTAAATAAAGACTTGCTATTATCCATCACCTATTATGTCGTGTTGTTTTCTATTTTGGTACAAGGACTGACGATCGGAAAACTCACAAACAAAGCGAAAAAAATAGTGAGTGCAGAAGCTCCTTAAGGTTATTTATAGCTTTTTAATTAGCCGGGCGACAAACATAGTATCTGCCCGGTTTTCATATCCCTTTATTAATTCCATCGCTTCTACTTTTAGATCTTCCTGCTCGAAAAAACTCAGCTGATGCTCGTTCTCATCGGCGTATACAGAGCATGTGATATAAATGAGTGGGGAGCCTGGCTTTAAATGTTTAATTGCCTCCAAAACTATAACTCTTTGCAGCCTAACAAAATAGTCAAGACGTTCTTTAGTGAATGGCTGCATCATTTCAGGTGTTCTTCCCCATGTTCCAGAGCCTGTACATGGAGCGTCTACAATAATGCCATCAAATTGTTCGTTTCCTAAAACAGGCGAACTATCTTTTGTTAGGTCAATAATTTTTCTTCTATAACCCTTGATTTTGGCTTGCTCGAACCGCTCATCCAAATTTCGAAGAATACTTGGCCTTACGTCGCTTACCAACAATTTTATACCGTGGTAATGATGTAATAGCAGCAAGGATTTTCCGCCGGAAGCTGCGCAAGCATCCCACCATTGCTCACCAGTTTTAGCTTTAAAATAGGGGGCAGTACGTTGTGAAGATAAATCTTGTACTTGATATTTACCCTCCAGTTCCCGGTATTGACTCAGTTTTGTGCCATTCGGCAAAGCGAGACAATTCTCTCCAATTTCCTCATAAATAACTTCTCTTTGAATTAAACGATCGGTCACAAAGTCCTTTTCGCCGGGATGGACACGTATAAAAAGAAGTGGTTGCAAAAATAAGCTATCAATAAATAGTTCTTTATCTATAGCCATGGAGACCAGCTCAAGCAACGGAAAAACATCAGCCTGTTGAAATCCAACCGAGTGAGAAAGTAAAGTCATTTTCTCTTCGATTGGTTGATTGATGCTATTATTTAATGTTGGGTTTAAATCAGCAACCAATTCACTTTCCCCGCTACACAGATATTCAGCGAACACCAATCTTTCCGTAATGGAATATTCCTCGAGTGATTTCCCCAAACGAAAATAATTATAAACCCACCTCGAAGTGACACGTCTATCACTAGATCCCATTTGCCTATTTTCTTTAAAAAAAGACGTCAGGAATCTAGCCAAGGGTTCTTTCTTATCATAAGAAGTCAACAACCTTTCGAAGGTGCGTAATTGTTGGGATATGCGCTTATTACTCATGTAGAAAGCTACAATGGCTTGTATGTAGTTCCATTAAAATGCAACAATCTAACGAAATTGTTAACGTACCCTGCATTAGGATTCTGCTTAAAGTCAAATCCTATTGAAAGCCCGTTATGTTTTTCTTTAGCAACTCGGCTTACGTAATCTTCTGGATGTCGGGCAAGTAATCTGCCAAAAAAAACACCCGTATCAAACCCTTTAAAAGCGAATTCAGAGGGTACCACTTTATACAAGTCAAAGTAATTTACCCTAAATTTACGTACATCATCATTCGCTTCACTAATAAAGTAAGAAGAGCTAATGCACGTATTAAGGGCTTTAAGATACTCAGCATTGAAATCAAGTTTACTCCAATTTGGATGTCCAATGAGTGATAGATCGTATGCTTGTTCTGTTTTTAACCTATATAGATCGGCTATCAATGGCGACAGAAAATATTGATTAGCCGAACCACTTATAACTAAATTTTTACCCGTGACAGCTAAATTCGCCTCTATATCACTAAGTTCCGTTACTTCTGTATAATGTACATCTAACGCGTCCAAAGCAGTTTTTAGCGGATCGATGAATTTTCTGCTGTCTTCATCATTTGTACTGACAATAATGACTTTACCATCTGCTCCAAATTTATCTGCTATGTATTTACTTATTACCTGCGCATGTACTTCAATCGGGGGTGTAACAGTTACTAAATTATCTATCTGATACCTAGAAGGGTTACTTGCAGCTAAAGGGGAAATCTGTAGTTTGCCTTTTAAGTCTGCCGAACTGCTGAAAGCATTGATTTCCGTTGGAAAGATAGGACCTATTACCAGTTGCGCATCTGCAATATCTTTGCCTACCGCCAGTTTCTGGACCTCTCCGGTATTATCTTTTGTATCTAGCACATGTAGCTTGAAATTGTCGCCCTCCTTTGCTAGCATGTCCAATCCGAGCTTAAATCCCTGATAAAAATCAAGAGCCAGGCTGGAGCGCTCCACATCCCGTTTATTAGGGAGAGAATCTACAACCTTGTCAAGCTGAAAAGGTAAGAGCAATGCGATATTATTAAAGCTAATTTCCTTTTTCGCTCCCGTCTTTACATCCTCCTTCTTTTCAGCCTCTTCCGTCTTCTTCGATGGACTCTTGGGACCTTTACCTCCGCCCGGACGAAGTATTTTAGGGGCACAGGCCCCAAAGAGCATACCCATAAGCAGAATAACGGCTAATATTTTACTCCCATTCAATGGTAGCCGGTGGTTTTGAACTAATATCATAAACAACTCGGTTTATCCCTTTAACGTGATTAATAATTTCATTTGATATTTTTGCCAATAATTCATATGGTAAGTGAATCCAATCTGCTGTCATGCCATCCAATGAACCGACAGCCCTTAATGCGATCACATATTCGTAAGTGCGTTCGTCTCCCATCACTCCAACCGATTGAACTGGTAAAAATATTGCTCCGGCCTGCCACACTTTGTTGTACCATCCAGATTCTCGTAGATTACGAATATAAATATCATCAGCTTGCTGCAAAATATTCACTTTCTCCGCGGTCACATCTCCTAAAATTCGTATACCCAGGCCGGGTCCCGGAAAAGGATGTCGACCCAGGATTAATGGATCAATGCCCAAGGCGGCCCCCACTCTACGTACCTCATCTTTAAAGAGCGTATTTAAAGGTTCCACCACTTTTAATTTCATGAAGTCTGGCAACCCGCCAACGTTATGATGGGACTTGATAGTCGCCGATGGACCTTTAACCGAAACCGATTCAATTACATCTGGATAAATTGTTCCCTGCCCTAGCCATTTTACTTCAACGCCCTGAGGCAATTCCTTTTGAACTTCATGTGCAGCTTCATCAAACACTTCAATAAAAGCACCACCTATAATTTTCCTCTTACGCTCTGGATCAGTGATTCCTGCTAACTGGCTATAAAATCTTTCTCTAGCATCAATACCTTTTATATTCAAGCCCATGTGCTTGTAAGAATCCAGTACCTGCTCAAACTCATTTTTCCGCAACAGCCCGTTATCAACGAAAATACAATGAAGATTTTTCCCGATAGCCTGGTGTAATAGTATAGCAGCAACAGATGAATCAACCCCCCCCGATAAGGCGAGTATAACATGATCATTTTGAAGCCTTATGCGTAACTCATTAATAGTTGTTTCGATAAAAGTATCCGGTGTCCAATCTTGTGAACATCCACAAATATTTAACACGAAATTTTCTATTAATGTTTTACCATCAAGACTATGTGTTACCTCCGGATGGAATTGGATGCCATAGGTTTGAGATCCCTTTATATGGTAAGCAGCGACCTGCACTTTGTCTGTACTTGCAATAATTTCGAATCCTTCAGGGACATACTTAATGGTGTCTCCATGCGACATCCATACCTGAGAGTCAAGTGGAATTCCCTTTAGTAAAGCACTTTCTTGATTAACAAATAATAAATTTGCTCTACCATACTCCCGAATTTCAGAAGGGGTTACTTCTCCTCCAGAATGCTGGGCTATATACTGAGCACCGTAACAAACCCCTAAGAGGGGTAATTTTCCATGAAATTCTTGAAAATTTATTTGTGGGGCATCTGTTTGACGTACAGATGATGGACTACCGGAAAGAATAAACCCTTTAACATACTCGTCAATCTCTGGAAGATGATTAAAGGGGTGTATCTCACAGTAAACATTTAACTCTCTGACACGGCGCGCAATCAATTGTGTATATTGCGAACCGAAGTCAAGAATAATAATCTTCTCTTGCATGGGCCAAAGTTAGGTATTTGATTTGAAAAAAACCTACTCTACCACTACTCCCATTGCACAGAATTTTTCAATTCGGTCGTTCACTAACTTATCAATGGGTTTTTTATTGAGATCTACAATATCCTTTATGATTTGTTCTTTAACGGTTTCCGCCATCTTCGTTGGATCTCGATGGGCACCTCCAAGGGGTTCAGGGATAATTCCATCAATTAAACCATTACTGTACATATTTTCCGAAGTCAGCTTCAAACACTCGGCAGCCTTCTCTTTATAATCCCAACTACGCCATAAGATAGAAGAACAAGATTCCGGCGATATGACAGAGTACCAAGAATGCTCTAACATATATACTTTATCACCGATCCCAATACCTATTGCACCACCAGAAGCACCTTCTCCTATAATAATACAAATTATCGGAACCTTAAGGATAGACATTTCCAGCAAATTGCGAGCAATGGCCTCTGCTTGTCCCCGTTCTTCTGCCTCAATACCCGGAAAGGCACCCATCGTATCAACAAAGGTTACTACTGGTTTACCAAATTTCTCGGCAATCCTCATGAGGCGCAAAGCTTTTCGATAACCCTCTGGATTAGCCATTCCGAAATTTCGAAATTGCCTCTCTTTCGTATTTTTTCCTTTTTGATGACCAATAACCATGACGGAGTGTCCGTTGATAGTTGCTAAACCGCCTACGATAGCTTTATCATCTCCAACATTACGATCTCCGTGAAGTTCTACAAAATCTTCACAGATCATACTAATATAATCCAAGGTCTGCGGACGATCAGGATGACGGGCCATCTGTACTTTTTGCCAACCATTGAGATTGCTGTAAATTTCTTTTCTTGCCTCGTCCAGCTTCCCCTGCAATTCAGCAAGTGTAGCAGACATGTCTACTTTCGTCTTATCCGCCACTTGGTTCACCTTCTCCATTTGCAATACTAAATCAGCAATTGGCTTTTCAAAATCAAATGTTGTTTCCATAAAGAAAATTTGGGGTCGCTAAGGTACGCATTTTTTTAATACGATGGAAACTATCTGTTTTATAGCCACTCTCCTCCCACTAAGCACTTATTATCACACTGATTGTCAGATAAATAAATCATAAAATAACGATATGCCGGATAGCGTTGATGATGAAGGTATCTAGGTGATCAGGCTGGACGTCATGGTATCAAAATAGCGGCATTAAAAGAAGCCGAATAGTTTGGCACCACCCTTTCACAAAAAGGTCCGAAATAAGTTGCAATCCGAATGGAGAAAAGAGATCAATTTAGAATATTTCCAAATAAAGGCTCCCAATACAAAGATATGCAATTCATCTCTTTTTTTTGTAAATTCGCCACACTTTAATAGCTGATAATGAGTGCAGCAAAACAATAAAAGCTGGGTTTGTTGCTCCATGACAGCCCTACAAGCATGTATCATCCATATTAAAATATATTAAAAATGGCATTTGACATAGAAATGATTAAAGCGGTTTACAATCGTTACGAAAGTCGGATTAGTGCGGCTCGCAACGTTGTCGGTAAACCTCTTACACTAACTGAGAAAATCTTATATGCTCATTTATGGGACGGAGAAGCCGGAGAAGCTTACGGTAGAGGAAAATCATATGTAGATTTTGCTCCTGATCGCGTTGCCATGCAAGATGCAACAGCACAGATGGCCCTTCTTCAATTTATGCAGGCAGGCCGTCCCCAAGTAGCTGTACCTTCAACCGTACACTGTGATCACTTAATACAAGCAAAGATAGGAGCCGAGGCTGATTTAGCGATTGCTAATGACCAAAACAAGGAAGTTTATGATTTTCTTGCTTCGGTATCCAATAAATATGGTATTGGTTTTTGGAAACCCGGTGCTGGTATTATTCACCAAGTAGTTTTAGAAAACTATGCCTTCCCTGGAGGTATGATGATCGGTACAGATTCCCACACCCCAAACGCTGGTGGTTTAGGCATGATTGCAATTGGAGTTGGTGGAGCGGATGCATGTGATGTGATGGCTGGTCTACCTTGGGAGCTAAAGTTCCCTAAACTTATCGGTGTTAAATTAACCGGTAAATTAAGTGGATGGACGGCAGCAAAAGATGTTATCTTAAAGGTTGCAGGTATCTTAACCGTTAAAGGTGGTACGGGCGCTATTGTAGAATATTTTGGTGAAGGCGCTCGCTCCTTATCTGCAACAGGTAAAGGAACAATCTGTAACATGGGTGCCGAAATTGGTGCAACGACTTCAATTTTTGGCTATGACGTAAAATCTGAAGCTTATTTACGCGGAACAGACCGTGCTGATATTGCCGATTTAGCCAATACCATTAAAGAACATCTTACCGGAGATGAAGCTGTTTATGCTAATCCAGAACAATATTTTGATCAAGTTATTGAAATCAACCTTTCAGAACTTGAACCACATATAAACGGACCTTTTACACCGGATCTTGCATGGCCAATATCTAAGTTTGCTGCTGCTGTAAAAGAAAATGGCTGGCCCGAAAAATTAGAGGTCGGACTTATAGGATCTTGCACCAACTCTTCTTATGAAGATATTAGCCGTGCGGCTTCACTAGCAGAACAAGCGGTTGAGAAGCATTTAATAGCAAAATCTGAATATACCGTAACGCCTGGGTCTGAACAGGTACGTTATACTGTAGAACGTGATGGTTTCTTAGACACTTTTGGCAAAATTGGCGGCGTAGTGCTAGCCAATGCCTGTGGCCCTTGTATAGGTCAGTGGGCGCGTCATGGTGCGGAAAAAAAGGAGAAAAATTCGATCATTACCTCTTTCAACCGTAACTTCGCAAAACGTGCGGATGGCAATCCTAATACACACTCCTTCGTGGCTTCGCCTGAAATTGTGACCGCATTAGCCATTTCCGGATCACTCTTGTTTAACCCATTAACAGACACACTTACCAACGAAAAAGGCGAGCAGGTGAAGTTAGATGAACCACAAGGCCTGGAATTACCAATTAAAGGTTTCGCGGTAGAAGATGCAGGCTATCAAGCACCGGCCGAAGATGGCAGTAAAGTATCGGTTTTAGTGAGCCCAAGTTCTGATCGTCTACAACTTTTAGAACCCTTTAAAGCATGGGAAGAAACTGACCTTTTCAATCTGAAACTCTTAATTAAAGCAAAAGGTAAATGTACTACCGATCATATCTCTATGGCAGGCCCTTGGTTGAAGTATCGCGGTCACCTAGACAATATTTCAAACAATATGTTGATTGGTGCCATTAACTTTGCAAATGACTCGGCCGATTCTGTTAAAAACCAATTAACCGGCGAATACGGCCCTGTTCCAGCTACTCAGAGAGCATATAAGGCGGCGGGAATTGATACTGTTGTTGTTGGTGACGAAAATTATGGTGAGGGCTCATCTAGAGAGCACGCAGCGATGGAACCACGTCATTTAGGTGTCCGTGTAATCCTCGTTAAGTCATTCGCGCGTATTCATGAAACCAATCTTAAAAAACAAGGCATGCTGGCGCTTACCTTCAGTAACCCTGCAGATTACGACCTTGTACAAGAAGATGACACCATTGACATCGTTGGTCTTACTTCATTTGCTCCAGAAAAGCAATTAACTGTTGTGTTACACCATGCAGACGGCTCGGAAGACCGTTTTCAGGTAAACCATACTTATAATGCTCAACAGATAGAATGGTTTAAAGCAGGCGGTGCATTAAACATTATACGTAAAAATCAAGCTCAAAACGCTTAAAATATAAAGAGGCACTTCACAAGAGTGCCTCTTCTTTATCTCCCTTCTCGACCTAAATTCAATAGCTGGCACCACTTCAAGCCATTCAATCAAAACCCGATAATCTTAACCAAAACTTCATGCTGCGTTAACGTATAAATCACAAGTGATTTTAAACTTTATAAAAAACAACACATGTGACCATGGAAAGCTTGAATATAGAAATTACGGAAAATCAATATCTCATTAGATTAAAAAAATCTGATTTCGACTTAAATTATTTATATAGTCTTTTGAGAACGCTGGGGGCAGACACCCCTGTTTCCAAAACAGAATTTTTCAAACAAGAGGATGACGATATGATAAAAAGCTGGAAAAACAGTGTGGAACTTGGTGAAAGATTTGACCATCTCTTAGATAAATAATCGTTTGAACATCTTATTTTTTTTAAAAAAAATAATTCACCCTGTTTTTTTTA
>DATMSZ010000120.1:0-20537 GCA_035565175.1 Pseudosphingobacterium sp. | reverse complement strand
ATTTAAAAAAACTATATTTAGGGGCAAACCGTTTAATGGGTGATAGCCTAGTAACTGTCTATTATTGTATGAATAAGAACTTTTTTGAACATATAACCCACGCTTTTGAAACTCCATTGCGAAATTCTGTTCTTATATTTTCCTTAATCCTTTTGATTATTTTATTGGCTCCTATATTACTACGGAAAATTAAAATTCCTGGTATCATTGGCCTGATACTTTCTGGCGTGATAATCGGTCCCCATGGTCTTAATATATTGGAACGAACTTCGGCTGTTGATTTGTTTTCTACTATAGGGTTATTATATATTATGTTTATAGCTGGTTTGGAGTTGGATATGAATGAGTTTAGAAAAACAAGACACAAAAGCCTCGTGTTTGGTTTTTTCACTTTCATTGTTCCTATCGTCATCGGATATCCTGTTTGTTACTATGTTTTAGACTTTGACGTAGGATCAAGTATCCTTGTTTCGAGTATGTTTGCCACACATACATTGGTAGCATATCCGGTAGTAAACAGCTACGGAATCTCAAAAAATCAAGCCGTGGCAATTACTATTGGCGGCACTATCCTCACTGATACAGCTGTTCTTATCATTTTGGCAGTCATCGTTGGTTCCTCTCAAGGACAATTAGATCAACAGTTTTGGATGCGGTTGACGATCTCTTTTGCTGTATTTCTTGGAATTATGTTCGGTATTATTCCAAAGATCGCTAAATGGTTCTTTCAACGAGTAGAAAGCGAAAAAACATCTCATTATATTTTTGTACTTTTTATAGTATTTTTTGCAGCCTTTATAGCAGAGGTTTCAGGTTTAGAACCTATTATCGGAGCGTTTGTTGCCGGCCTCGCCTTAAACAAATTTATACCCCACTCTTCAGCGCTTATGAATCGAATTGAGTTTATAGGTAACGCTATTTTTATTCCTTTTTTCTTAATAAGCGTAGGGATGATTGTAGATGTCAAGGTGCTGTATAAAGGACCGGAAGCATTAATTGTTGCAGGAACGTTAACTTTGGTTGCCGTTTGCGGAAAATGGATTGCTGCTTGGTTTACACAATTGACATTCAAATATAGCGCGGCCCAGCGCCAAGTAATTTTCGGTTTAAGCAGCGCGCATGCCGCCGCCACGCTGGCGATAATAATGGTGGGATATGCTAATGACATTATTGATGAGAATGTTTTGAATGGAACGATTGTTTTGATATTGGTGACTTGCATAGTCGCTTCGATAGCAACGGAAGCAGCGTCTAAAAAGGTAGTACTAGCTGGAGATCAGGATACTGTTACAGAGGAAAAAGATATGTTAAATGACGAGCATATTTTAGTTCCAATAGCAAATCTTAATAATATGGAAATCTTGTTAGATTTTGCGACAATGATTAAAAACAAAAAGTCGCCTCATCCGGTTACAATATTATCTGTCGTGCCGAATAATGAGCAGGCAGAGGAAAATCTCAAAAAAGCGAAAAAAAACCTCGATTCTACGGCAAAATATGCTTCTGGAAGTGAAGTTGAAGTTAATATGATGGCTACAATAGACTATAATATAGCGGGAGGTATAAGTAGAGCTTCTAGAGAGATAATGGCAGATAGTATCCTGTTAGGATGGCCGAGCCAAGTAGGTATCATAGAAAAAATGGTTGGGGAAAAAACAGAAAGCATTCTTAATAGAACGGACATAAATATTTTTATGTGTCATTTTGGTAAGCCGTTTGTAAGTAACGATCGAATTTCTCTTGTTTGTCCGCCAATGGCGGAAGATGAAAAAGGCTTTTCTTATTGGTTAAACAAGGTTGCGCGTTTAGCGTTAGAGTTGACACTGCCTATATCTTGCATAGCTAATATGAGATCTGAAAGTGCTATCCTAGCCTATTTTAAAAGAAATAAAATAAGTTGTAACATAAAGTTTGTTTTGCATCAAGAATGGGACGATTTGTCTACCATAAAGGATTATGTCAAAGATGCTGATTTACTGATTTTTGTTTCAGCAAGAATAGGAGAGGTGTCATATAATCGAGAATTTGACGGAATCCCAAAAAAATTAGGACGTAAATACGAAGAAAATAATAGAATATTAATTTATCCGAGTAGAAGGCCTACAAGTACATTTGATAATTATGACGAAGTGAGTGCTATGTCTGTAAATAGGGGATATTCTCATTTACAGAAAATGAGCAGAGGCTTGGGAAGTATATTGAAGCTAAAAAATAAAGGAAAAAACTAATATCAACATCTAAATAAATATGTCTGAAAAAATATTGGTTAATAAGAAGGGGGAATTAACAGTACCTAACAACCTTACTATTCCATTTATCATTGGAGACGGAATCGGCCCAGATATATGGCATGCTTCGGTTCGTGTTTTTGATGAGGCAATTAAACGAGCCTATAATGGTCAAAAACAAGTTGAATGGAAAGAAATACTAGCTGGGCAAAAAGCGTTCGATACGACAGGGGAGTGGCTTCCTCAAGAAACCATAGATGCGATGCGTGAATATATTGTTTCAATAAAGGGGCCTTTAACGACTCCTGTTGGTGGAGGTATCCGTTCGCTAAACGTAACGATTCGACAAACGCTCGATTTATTTGTGTGCCAACGCCCTTTATCTTGGATTAAAGGCGTTCCTTCGCCTGTAAAACGTCCAGAAGATGTAGACATGGTTATATTCAGAGAGAATACAGAAGATATTTATGCCGGAATCGAGTTCGAAGCTGATAGTAAAGAGGTAAACGATTTAAAAGCAATATTGTCTCAACAATTCAATGTTGATTATCCGTTTAAAGACCATACAGCTTTGGGGATAAAACCAGTTTCAAAAGATGGTTCCACTCGCCTTATTAGGGCGGCCATAGAATATGCCATCAATCATAAGCTGCCCTCCGTTAGTTTAGTGCACAAAGGTAATATCATGAAGTACACAGAAGGAGCATTTAAACAATGGGGATATGAGCTAGCAGTCACTGAATATGCCGATAAGGTTTATACATGGAACCAGTGGGAGGACATAAAGAAACAGTATGGGGAAGAAAAAGCTAACGCATCTATGAAAGATGCTGTCACTGCGGGGAAAGTTATCATAAAGGATGTAATTGCCGATAATTTTTTACAGCAGATATTGTTAAATCCAAAAGATTATGCGGTGATTGCCACATTGAATTTAAATGGTGATTATATCTCCGATGCGTTAGCGGCCATTGTTGGAGGAATAGGCATTGCCCCGGGAGCAAATATAAATTACCACAGCGGTCATGCGGTATTTGAGGCTACTCATGGAACTGCCCCCCGATTTGCGAACACCGATACGATGAATCCTTCTTCGGTTATATTGAGTGGCGTTATGATGTTCGATTACATAGGTTGGAACGCTGTTTCATCCATCATAAAAAATGCACTGCAAAAAACAATAGCTGAAAACAAAGTTACGATAGATTTTTACAATCAGATGGAAGGTGCTACTTTACTTAAGACAAGCGAATTCGGAGCAGCTATTATTGATAATATGCGCAATTAATTTAATAGTTAAATATTGTGTCTTCTGTACGCAGTGCTAACTAAAAAATGGTTAGGTTTGTAGTTTAAAATATAATAAAGAAAATTAATATCCGTTGGAGGATAAAGAAAATTATTTATGGCAAAAATCTTGCTTGTAGAAGATGATACTACCTTTTCCGCTATTTTAGAAGGATTCCTTAAGAAGAACGGACATGAAGTAGAGGTGAAATATAACGTTAAAAGCAGTATTAAGTCATTGGATGCATCTATTGATTTAACATTGCTCGATTACCGTTTGGGGGATGGTACTGGCCTGGATGTATTGGAAGAAATGCGGGATAAGGGGTTGAACATACCTGTTATCATTATGACAAGCTTTAATGATGTACGAACCGCTGTAAAAGCCATGAGACAAGGTGTGTTCGACTATATAACTAAACCGGTAAACCCGGATGAATTATTAATGATTCTAAAAGATGCGCTAAGTAATAAAAAAGATGAATTACCTATTATTGAGCGTAAGAAAGTTGAATCTCCAGAGGATGTTGATTTTGTAAAAGGAATAAGCGCCCAATCAAAAAAATTACACGAATATATAAACTTGGTAGCGCCAACTGACATGTCAGTACTAGTAAGGGGCGAAAGCGGGACAGGAAAGGAATATGTTGCTCAGTCAATACATTTAAAAAGCAATAGAGCAAATAAACCATTCGTTTCGATTGATTGCGGTACTTTATCGAAAGAGTTAGCGGCGAGCGAATTATTCGGGCATATTAAAGGTTCCTTCACAGGAGCATTAACAGATAAAAAAGGACAATTCGAAGAAGCAAATGGTGGTACGCTTTTTTTAGATGAGATTGGTAATTTATCATACGATGTACAGGTGAAGCTCTTAAGGGCCCTGCAAGAACGTGTAATACAACCTATCGGTGCCAATAAACATATAAAAGTAGATGTACGTGTAATTGCTGCTACAAATGACGATTTATTGGGCAATTCATCTTCGGTAAACTTTAGGGAAGACCTCTATCACAGGATAAATGAATTTGAGATTATTGTACCTGCATTAAGAGATAGAGGGGGAGATATGGATACGTTTATTAGTTTCTTTGTCGATAAGGCGAATAGAGAGTTGAATAGAAACGTTATACATTTGTCTAACGAGGTTCTAGATATTTTTAAATCTTATGATTGGCCGGGAAATTTGCGGGAATTAAAGAATGTAATTAAAAGAATGGTTCTCTTAACTCCGGGTGATACCGCTGAGATCAATGCTTTGCCTGACGAAATGGTGTTGTCGATAAATCAACACAACCACGATATACCGCCTGCTAATATTGGCGAAAATGTTGCTGTCGATTTGAAATCGCAAAGTGAGGCCCATGAGCGTCAATTAATCATGGATGTACTGCAACAGGTAAAATATAATAAAAGTAAAGCAGCTCAAGTATTAAATATCGACCGTAAAACACTTTATAATAAATTAGAGAAATACGGTATTTCTTAAATTGCAAGGTTAATATTTGACGAAGAAGAGTGTAGTTCGTCTTGAAGATAGTCTAACAACCGATAAAGCTGGTCAATTACGGATTGAATTTCTAAAATGTCAAATTCATTATTACGAATATCAATTTCTAGTTTTCTCAATTTCATTGCAATTTTCTGCCCGCCTATCTGAGAGGTTCTACCTGCTAATTTGTGACATATTAAGGATAGTTCATCTCTTTCGTTTGCTTGAAGCGCATTTCTTAAGCTGATAAGGTCTTTCGTGGTATCTTTCACGAAAATGTTTAAGATTTTCAGTACCTGACTGTTGTCGTTAAACGTAAGTTTTTTCAGATTCGAAAAATCGAAATCCTTTAAATCATTTCTATTTTTGATTGCCCAAGCCTCTTCTGATGTTTTTCTTAAACCCAATAGGTGTAGCAGATCTATTTCTTTAAATGGTTTAAGTAATAGGCCATCGAAACCTTGTGCTAAAATTTGCTCTCTCTCTTCTGGAAGCGCCTGTGCTGTAAAGGCATACACCTTAACATGATCGCCAATTTGAGGTCTCAACTCGTGATTGAGTTCAGTTCCTGTCTTTCCTGGCATTCTCATATCCATTAATAGGATATTGACTGCCGGATCCCAAGGTGTATTTAAGAGCTCGGTTGGACTTGAGAAAGCACGGTGTTTAATATTGTATTTATTAAAGATGTTACGGCAAAGTTCTAGAATAAAATCATCATCATCAATTACCCATATAGTACCTTGAAAATCTTTTATAGGTACGAGATCTTCCTGTTCTTCACTTGGCGCTATTAACGTAGAAATCTTTAGTGGTAAGAATACTTCAAAGACCGACCCTTTACCTAATTCACTTTTTATATTAATTGAGCCACCCATTGCCTCGCATAACGTTTTAACTATGCTAAGTCCCAAGCCACTGCCAAAATGAATGCCTGAATTAGAATTTTCTGCCTGCTCAAATTCATTGAAAATGCGATACAAATCATTTTCAGGTATTCCTTTTCCAGTATCATTTACTGTAATTCGTAAATTAGCGACTGCTTCCTTAATTTCTGTACTTACCTTAAGGGTAACGGATCCTTTTTCTGTAAATTTTATTGCATTACTTAAAAGATTGTATAAAATTTGTTTTATACGGAACGGATCACCAAACATATAGCCGGTTCCCTCAATTTCTTTAATTAGGCCCAAAGTGAGGGATTTCTCTTCTGCCTGCAATTGCATAGCACCAAAAACTTCTTCGATAAGTTGCGATAGATAAAAATCTTGATTGTTGAAATGAAACTTCCCTGAGTTAATTCGATTATAATCAAGTACTTCATTTACAATTTGCAATAGATGTTCGGATGACTGATAGATAATGTTTACTTTTCTACTATCCTCCGGATGTTCCTCACGTAATTGTTCTGCATATCCTATTATCGATTGTAAAGGGGTACGCAGTTCATGGCTCATGTTTGATAAGAACCGTTGTTTCGCTGCGCTATGATATTCCGCTTCTTCCTTAGCTACTTCAAGCTCCATACGGTATCGGTTACTCTTTCTAATATCAGCTAAAATGAGTAAAACTAAAACAGCCGTGATCGCGAAAAATCCAATGACAACAAGGTTGATCCTGTTAACACTATCGTTCATTACAAACCTTGCTTGTGTGTTTTCGTTTTCCATCTGAAGCATGCCTTCTTTTTCAACCTCGTTCAGAATACTTAACATTTTGCTTATTAAGAGATTGCCAGCATAGGTAAGCTCTACTTCACGGTCAATAAAAGAAGTGCTTTGGGCCCTTTGTGTCTCTTCTATCTGCTTTAAAACACTATCTATTAGTTTAATAGCACTATCCTGCCGAGCTGTACTAATGGTGTCTATCAACACATTTAACTCTTCTTTAACAATTTTCCTTGGCTGATTAAGAATATTAGGTTTAATAGTGGTCCGTTTCTTCGAACCAAAAAGTTTTCCGAAAAAAGAACGATCGTCTATCGTTGAGTCTCTATTCGCTGCTTCACCAGGCTCAATGGTGGTCGTTTCTACAGTTTTTCTACTGGTGACAACTGTACTATCAGCTTGAGGAGTATTTTGAAGAATGTTTCCTATACTCTGTAACTGTTCAGAGAACTCCCGGCTATCCACTAATTTTTCCCGAACTTGTACATAAGCCTTAAAAAGCTTATCACGTTCTTTTAATAAAACCTTAATAGAATCAACCCTCCTAATCTGGTTGCTATCTTGCGAATAAAGGTTTTTTAATGAATCGAGTGCGTTTGAAACAAGTTTTGATTCTCTTTGAAAACTATTGAATTTATTATCGTGATCTAGTAAAACTTCTGCTTTTTGCAATTGATCCAATTGCATAATATCTCGTGAAACCTGGCTAACCAGTCGCATTTTCTCATTCGGTTTAGAGATATTGTCTACTGCAGTTAACACCTGATTAAAGGCATCATTACTTATCACCCAGGCCATACCAAGGGCAATACAACAACAGATAAAGACAAAAATGACCTTTCTTCTTACACTCCTATTTGATTGCTTTTGATTAACCATTGATGTAAAGTTACGAATTTTGGTTAAGTAGTGAAGTACGTTCGGTTGGTTAATTGATGAAGCGCTAGTTCTGTAAGGAAGAAAAAGCCAACTCGATTGTTAAGCAAGTTGGCTTTTTGTTTGCTGGATTGTTAATTATTACTTTGCAAGAAGACAAACTTGTTGTCAAACATATCAAGCTTAATTTTACTTTCCTTATCTATTTTTCCAGCAAGTATTTCTTTAGATAACTCATTAAGAATTTTTTTCTGTATAACGCGTTTTAATGGACGAGCTCCAAACTGAGGGTCGTAACCTAACTGAGCTAGCCAATCTAACGCCTCTTCTGAAGCTTCGATTTGTATACCCATTTCAGCTAACTGCTTTTGTAAACCCACAAATTGTAAACGAACAATTTCGCCAATTTCATCTCTGTTAAGAGGTGTAAACATGATTACTTCATCTATGCGATTTAAAAATTCAGGTCTAATAGACTTCTTAAGTAACTCAAAAACTTCGTTTTTTGTCTTAGCGATTACCTCATCTTTATTTCCATCATTTAACTCAGCAAAATTTTCCTGTATAAGATGTGAACCAATATTAGAAGTCATAATAATGATGGTGTTTTTAAAATTCACTACACGGCCTTTATTATCGGTTAAATGACCGTCATCTAAAACCTGTAATAATATGTTAAATACATCGGGGTGTGCTTTTTCAATTTCATCCAATAAAACGACTGAGTAGGGGCGTCTTCGAATAGCTTCCGTTAGCTGTCCGCCTTCATCATAACCAACATATCCTGGAGGCGCGCCAATTAACCTTGATACGGCGTGCCGTTCCTGGTATTCACTCATGTCTATGCGAACCATAGAATGTTCATCATTAAATAAAAACTCTGCTAAAGCCTTCGCCAATTCTGTTTTCCCAACGCCTGTTGTACCAAGAAAGATAAATGAACCGATGGGTCTCCTTTTATCGCTTAAACCAGCTCTGGATCGGCGAATAGCATCTGAAATAGCCTCAATGGCCTCGCTCTGACCAGCAACGCGTTTATGAAGTTCTCCTTCGAGGTGAAGAAGCTTTTCTCTTTCGCTCTGCACCATTTTATTTACGGGTATGCCGGTCCACCTAGATACTACATCGGCTATATCTTCCGCTGTTACTTCCTCTTTAAGCATTCTTCCGGTACCCTGTTTTTCTTCCAGCTCCTTTTTGAGTTTTTCTACTTCGTCTTGCGCCTGTTTAATCCGGCCATACCTTATTTCAGCAACCTTACCATAATCGCCGGCTCGTTCAGCCTGCTCGGCTTCCAATTTAAAATCTTCTATTTGTTGTACATGGTTATTTAAATTGTCTACCAAAGACTTTTCACTTTGCCATGAGGCTCTTAAAGAATCACGCTCAGAAGCCAAATTGGCGATTTCCCTACTTAACTCCTCTACTTTGTGGGTATCATTCTCCCGTTTTATTGCTTCTCTCTCAATCTCGAGCTGCATGATTTTTCGCTCAATTTCGTCTACTACTTCAGGCACAGAATCCATTTCTAACCTTAATTTTGAAGCGGCTTCATCCATTAAATCGATAGCTTTGTCTGGTAAAAAACGGTCAGCAATGTACCTTTGAGAAAGCTCAACAGCCGCGATAATAGCCTCGTCTTTGATTCGAACTTTGTGATGCGTCTCATAGCGTTCTTTAATACCCCTTAAGATGGATATTGCATCTTGCGTATCTGGTTCATCAACCATTACCTTTTGGAATCTACGCTCCAGAGCTTTGTCCTTTTCAAAGTATTTCTGAAATTCGTTTAGTGTGGTGGCTCCAATCGCTCTTAGCTCTCCTCTCGCGAGTGCTGGCTTTAATATATTGGCAGCGTCCATAGCTCCTTCTCCTCCTCCGGCTCCAACCAAGGTATGGATCTCATCAATAAATAAAATTATTTCACCGTCACTCTCTGTTACTTCTTTAACAACAGCTTTTAAGCGTTCTTCAAATTCTCCCTTATACTTGGCACCTGCTATTAGAGCGCCCATATCAAGTGAAAAGACCGTTTTACTCTTTAAATTTTCAGGAACATCCCCCTTTATAATTCTATGGGCAATACCCTCTGCAATGGCTGTTTTACCAACACCTGGTTCTCCAACCAAGATGGGATTATTCTTCGTTCTCCTTGATAGGATTTGAATTACTCTCCGTATTTCTTCGTCTCGTCCGATAACGGGGTCTAGTTTGCCGGATTCTGCAAACTCATTAAGATTTCTCGCATACTTGTTTAGCGCATTGTAAGTTGCTTCGGCATTTTGATCTGTTACCCTGCTATTACCTCTCAATTCCATTATTGCCTTCTTCAGATCTTTTTCAGTAACTCCCTGATCTTTTAATAGCGTAGCAATTTTATCTCCCGAATTTAAAATACCCAATAGAAGATGCTCTACAGAAACAAATTCGTCTTTAAAATCTTTTAGATAATTTTGTGCTTTTTGTAGAGCTGTATTGGTAGTAGATGATAGATATATATTACTTCCACTAACTTTAGGGAAGCTATTAATTTGCTCGTCTAATGCCTCATTTAAGCGATTTATATTGACATTTAGTTTTTTTAACAAATGACTTACAACATTTTCATCAACCGTTAATAAGGCCTTTAGGAGATGCGCATTTTCTATCGCTTGATGCTGGTTTCCACCGGCAATTTCGGAAGCCTTTTGAATGGCTTCTTGGGCTTTGATAGTAAAATTGTTTAAATTCATTTTTCAGTTCTTAAGTATAACCAACAAATACGATTCGCGTATTTGCTATTCTCACTAACAAAACGAATACCAGCAAAACATGTTTTTACAAAGTAGACATTTTGGCGTAGTATTATTTTATTTCCTGACTAACTGTCTGTTTGTTAGTGTTTTGTGCTGAAAAAATGGCTGATTTGACTAAGGGAAATTTACTAGTCAATAGGTGTTTTTTTGAGAAATAGCCAAGCAGTTGGTAGAAGAAGGGGTGATGTGAATTAAAAGCCTGCATCGTTACTAGTACTAAAAGATGCTTGCAACGATGCAGGCTATAACCGAGCGAGAGAATTATTCCAGTTCTTCTTTTAATCTCGCTATCTGGAAGTCTGTAAGTTTTTGCAATGGGCCACTTGCGATCATTTTCATCATCATGTTCAGATCGGCGTTTATGAGGAGGACAACTTCAGAAGTAGAAGAATCTACCACATTTATTTTCCACGACAGCGTAAGCTCAAAGGGTGCTTTTTCCGATGGAACGATCAATATCTCTTCATTCTCTTTACGTTCCTTAACCTTCAAAGCCAATTTTGCCATATTTTGTATGGTGAAATTGGCTTCGTCTTGCGTAGAAGACCAATTATAAACGTTTTCGGGCATAAGCTTCTCATGGTTATTACAATCAGCCAGAAACTTATACACCACATTGTTGGGTTGTTTTATTATACTTTTACTTTCGATAGCTGTCATAAAAAAACTTAAACTGTTTTAGGTTCCCAATTTGCAGGATCTCTTCTCCATTCGCGTAAAAGATCTTCTTCTTCACGATGTATAAAACTGTTTTCAGCAGCATACTTTATGAGCGCGCTATAATTTGATAAAGTAGTATACCTGCACTTCGCTGCTTTAAAGTTTTCGTCGGCTACATCGAAACCATAGCTAAATATAGCTACCAATCCTACTACATCACATCCAGCTTCACGTAGGGCTTCTACTGCTTTCAGACTACTCTTTCCTGTAGAAATAAGATCTTCGATAACAACAACTCGTTGCCCTTCGATTATTTCTCCTTCTATCATGTTTTGCCTGCCATGATCTTTGGCGCTCGAACGCACATAAGCAAATGGTAAGCCAAGATCTTGTGCTACAAGCACGCCTTGAGGAATACCTGCTGTAGCAACGCCAGCGATCATACCGATGGACCCAAATTCTTCTTGTATCACCTCCGAAAGCTTTTGACGAATATAGGTTCTCACTGTAGGATGTGATAAAGATATCCGATTATCGCAATAAATTGGAGACTTCCATCCCGATGCCCATGTAAAAGGTTTGGAAGGTTGTAATTTAATTGCTTTAATTTGTAATAAAAATTCAGCAACTTTTTGTTCAATCTCACTCTTGTGATTCATGATGCAAATTTATAAAATTTATATGAACGAATCGGCCTTAATTATTGCCGATTTTGTACCGTCTACTTTGGTTGGATATCAACAACTTGATTTACAATCGTTTGATCTTGTTAATCTTTATAAGAAAAGTAAACAAGTTGATCAGGTAATAAATTATTTACTATTAGTTGAAGATCCAAAAGCTACCCTGAAAGAAATCAAAAAACAAGTTAAAGTAATTCATGCGGCAGGAGGCTTAGTGAAAAATGGAGAGGGGAAATTACTTTTTATCCACCGTTTAGGCAAATGGGACCTGCCAAAAGGAAAGGTAGATCCGGGTGAAAAAAGTAGGATAACTGCCGTACGGGAAGTTCAAGAAGAATGTGGTATCAAGGTGGATTACCTAGGCGAAAAGATTATGTCATCCTACCATGTCTATGAAATGAAAGGTACAGTAGTTCTGAAAAGAACAAAATGGTATGAGATGGCAGTTAATAACTCTCCAAAATTAATACCTCAACTAAGTGAAGATATAACACAAGCTAAATGGCTGCGTAAGGAAAGTCTAGCCAAAGTGCTTGAAAACACTTATCATTTGATAAAAGATGTGCTTGCAAAAAAAGGTTACTTGTAATTCAATACGTGAGGCGGCACTAGGTGCTTAATGTCGCCTTTGTTTTTTAGAATATCTCTTACTATTGTTGAACTTATATGGCCATAGCCGGGGCTACTTAACAACAGAATTGTTTCTATATCAGGAGCTAGTTGTAAATTGTTCTGCGCTATGGCATTCTCAAAATCAAAATCCGCTGCATTCCGGATTCCTCGTAAGATATATTTTGCCTTTATTTTTTTGCACTGCTCTACAGTTAAACCTGTATAACTTTCCACAATAATCTTAGGCTGATTGTTAAATATTTCTTGTAATATCTCCAAACGTTGTTCAAACGTAAAGAAGGGTGTCTTCGCGCTATTTAAACCAATGGCAACATGAATTTCATCAAATAATGGTATAGCCCTGCTGATTACATCAAGATGTGCATTTGTTATCGGATCGAATGACCCCGGAAATAAAGCGATTCGTTTTGCCATATAAGATGCAAGTGTGATTTTACTGGAATTACGTTAGCCAAACATATAGAAAATTGATGTATATGCAAAATGTATCAAGGCATCTCAAAAATACTGAAAGAAGAATATCCATATTTGCGCTGCTCGACAAGAAATGTTGATTCTTCTAATTTTTTGGTACTTGGGTGCTCTAGAACCAATAATCCACCTTCATTGAGCAATTCGTATTGAAAAACAAGCTTGGGGATTTGAGGGAGTTGCGGTAAGTCATAAGGCGGATCCGCAAAAATAAAATCGAATTTCTTTTTACAATTGGATAAGTATTTTAAAGCGTCGTACTTAACGATATCTACCTGTTCTAAATGAAATTTTTTCTTTTGAGAATCGATATAAGCACAGCACTTGCCATAACTATCTACCGCTGTAATTTTTTTAACCTGTCGAGAAGCTAACTCAAGCGTTATATTACCCGTTCCACTAAATAAATCGAGCGCTACAATTTCTGTCCAATCGAGCTTATTTTGCAAAATATTAAATAGTGCCTCTTTGGCTAAATCGGTAGTAGGTCTTACCGGTAAATTGGAAGGAGGCGTAAATTTAGTACCCTTTAAGGCTCCACCGATTATTCGCATAATAAACTCATTAATATCGGATTACTGACCAATGCTTCAGCATTAGTATAAGTGCTTTGATTTAAAAGTTGAGACGAATCAAAGAAGATTATGTCAGCATTGTATTTTATCATTCTTTGATAATATGGATGCGTTTTGCCTATCTTTCCTGAAATGTAAAGAGGTGTATTCGATAAATCTATTTCCAGCTGTTGACTAATAGCTAATAGAAAGTAGTTAAATTCATCGGCATTTGCGGTGGGCTGCAGATTATGATAAATCAGCTTTTTGTCTTTGAAATAAGTATATTCAGCTGCTCCGTCATTGAAGTCGATTGATAAAAAACTGTCTTTATCAACGAGTTTGCTTAACGTGTCAATCAATATCGCCGACTTTGATTTTATCTCATCTATCGAAAAATATTGACCTAAGTACTTTGCTTCCTCATTTGGAATAGTAAACACGCATTGTATTGACAAATTGTTTAGCGTGTGTGAACACAGCCTATAATGCGCTCGATCTAAACATAACATGTTAAGATAATGTATGTCTTGAGAAGAAGTGTATAAGTTGTTTGGAATCAACAATATATTTTCGTTATCATAAGCTATTTTAACTGATTTGTAGCTTAAGCTTAAAAGTTGTTTAACACGATCTTCTTCCTGTTTTTTTTGCCACGACAACAAAAGAAGTAGACGATTGTCTTGGTCAAGAACGGATAGACGACTCCATACTTTACCCCAATGAATTAATAATTGGTATGCCTCACTTTTCTCAATAGTGAAGTTATCGTCTATAAACTCAATTCGTAATAAATCACTCATCGAAGCAAAAGTAGCCTTTAGAAACGATATTGCAAAAAGCATTTTTTTGTGTAGGTTTGAGTGTGGATATTAAGAATACACTCATTCGATATTTTCCTGGAATTCCCACTGATCAACAAACAGATGTCTTTAGCTTGTTAGCCGATTTTTTAAGTCAGCCTCACAGGGATACCTGCTTTATTTTAAAAGGGTATGCAGGCACAGGTAAAACGACTATTATAAGTACCCTTGTAAAAGTTTTGCCGATGCTAAATATGCGTTCTGTATTGCTGGCCCCCACGGGAAAGGCAGCAAAAGTTATCAGCAGTTATTCTGGTCGAAATGCAGTTACAATACATAAAAAAATATATAGAAAACGCGTTGCCGGAACTCCAGATCTGTCATTTGTACTTGCGGATAATTTACATAAGGATTCTTTGTTTATTGTAGATGAGGCTTCTATGATATCTAATGAAAGTATTACATTCGATAGAAAAGGTTTATTGGATGATCTAATATCTTATATACAGGCTGGCAAAAATTGCAAATTAATGTTTGTGGGAGATGTAGCGCAGCTGCCCCCTGTGGGCCTAAACGAGAGCCCTGCATTAAATGCTAGTTATCTTGAAGATACTTTCGGATATCATGTTTTAGGTTATGAATTAACGGATGTTGTAAGGCAAGAAAAAGATTCTGGAATACTCTCTAATGTCACCTTGATTAGAAAGCAAATAAGGTCTGATAAAAAAACATTAACCATAAAGTTTCCAAAATTAAGGCTCAGTGGCTTTAGTGATGTGTATAGTATGACAGGCGAACGACTGATAGAAGGTCTTCATTATGCGTATGATAAATACGGGATAGAAAACACATTAGTAATTTGCAGATCAAATAAAAATGCTAATTTATATAATCAGAACATAAGAAGTCGTATCCTTTTTCGAGACGAAGAATTAACAGGTGGTGACCACGTTATGGTTGTCCGTAATAATTACTTTTGGACGGCAGAAGGCGAAGGACAATCACCCGATTTTATTGCTAATGGGGATATGGCTGTTGTAAGAAGGGTAAGAAATGTGCACGAACAACACGGTTTTCGTTTCGCTGATGTAACGTTGAATTTTGTTGATAAGGAAGAGGCGGAACCGTTGTCTTGTCGCGTTTTGTTAGATGTGTTGTATACAGACGCTCCGAATTTATCTTTGGCAGATCAAAAAAAACTTTTCGAATCGGTTCTGGTTGATTACGAACATATTCTAAACAGGAAAGACAAGCTAGCAGCAATTAAACTTGATCCCTATTACAATGCACTTCAAATTAAATTTTCTATGGCTGTGACATGCCATAAAGCACAAGGAGGGCAGTGGGATGCTGTGTTTGTTGATCAGGGCTATCTATGAGATGATATGTTGAATGTAGAATTCCTTCGATGGTTATATACCGCTTGTACTAGAGCTACAAAAGAATTATTTCTATTAAATTTTGATAAGAAATTTTTTTAAAATTCAGCAGGAAGATAAGTCAACATGTTCTGCTACAACATTAGATCCGTAAAAGAGAGCTGCTTTCTCATTGAAATTTTCGGGATTTTCGGTAGTAAAAAAACGTCTAGTTCCATTTTTTTTACAGCATTTTTCTATCTCGTGATGTCTCGCAAGATAATCAATCAAACTATTGGCCACAATTTGTCCTTGGGCAAGCACTTGTATATCTTGAGATACAAATTGTTTAATAAGTGGGAGCAATAAAGGATAGTGCGTGCACGCTAAGACAATCGTATCAATATCAGGCACTCTTTTTAAAAGATTATGAATGCTTTCTTTGACAAAATATCGAGCGCCATCTGAAGCTATTTCATTATTTTCTACAAGTGGAACCCACATAGGGCAAGCTTCTTGATAAACACGTATATCTGGAAAGAATTTATTAATCTCAATAACATAGGACTCAGAATTAACGGTTCCGGAAGTAGCCATTATACCTACGCTTCTACTCTTAGTATATTGACCTATAATTTCGGTAGTTGGTCTAATAACTCCTAGCACTTTTTTTGTATTTCCATACGGTGGAAGATCATTTTGTTGAATCGTTCGCAATGCTTTTGCAGAAGCCGTATTACACGCAAGGATAACCAGATGACATCCCATGTCAAATAGTTTATTTACGCACTGCAATGTGTACTTATACACCGTCTCGTAAGACCTTGTACCGTATGGAACCCGGGCATTATCACCTAAATATACATAATCATACTCCGGTAACACTTTTATTATTTCTTTAAAAACGGTTAATCCGCCATATCCCGAGTCGAAAATACCAATAGGTCCCATATATGTTATAATTGCGCAAACTTATATAAATTGCTATTACTATGCAATTGGTGGATGATTTATTAGACTCGTTTTATCAAATTAGTTTGTCATAGGTTTTCTTGCCCATTCGAGTTCATCCCAGTTTAGATTATTGAAGTTAGGTGTAAATGAATTAGGATCGCTAATCGTCATGAGCAACTCAAATTGTTTTGCGTAAGGTTTTTGTAATAAACAACCTTTTGGGATATAGGGATAACTATCTAAATAAGTAAGAATTTTATCCGGTGATATTCTTCTATGAATGTATGCTCTATGAATATCGTCGGGATGTTTGATTCCTGCTGCCGCCATCAATTCTGCTGCACTTTTTATCGTTTGTCTATGAAAGTTTGCAACCCTTGTTTTTTTATCTTCCGCTACCAAGCCTCTTACCAGGTGAGGGTTTTGTGTGGCCACCCCTGTTGGGCATTTATTTGTGTTACATTCCAGCGCCTGTATACAACCAAGAGCCATCATCATGCCTCTGGCACTATTACAGATATCGGCGCCAAGGGCGAAATTTTTTACAAGATCAAAGCCAGTGACTATTTTGCCTGAAGCAATAATTTTAATGTGTCTTTTTAAATCAAAGCCAGTGAGTGTATCATAAACAAAAGCCAAAGCATCTCTTAGCGGCATGCCTACATGGTTAGAGAACTCTAAAGGAGCGGCTCCAGTACCTCCTTCTCCGCCATCAACAGTTACAAAATCTGGGTAGATTTTTGTTAAAATCATGGCCTTACATATGGCTACAAATTCACTTCTATGACCTATACAAAGTTTAAAGCCAACGGGCTTACCACTAGATAATTGCCGTAGTTGATCCACAAAATTCAAGAGCTCTATCGGAGTAGCGAAAGCTCTATGATAGGGTGGGGACTCTACGTCTTTTCCCAATTCAACTAGACGGATTCTTGCAATTTCTTCTGTGACTTTTGCCGCTGGAAGTATACCTCCGTGACCAGGTTTCGCACCTTGTGATAGCTTAATCTCAATCATCTTCACCTGTGGCAGGTTGGCCTTTTCTTTAAACGCCTCGGGGTTAAAATTGCCGTCAGGGTGCCTACAACCAAAATACCCTGTGCCTATTTGCCAAATGATATCTCCGCCACCCATAAGGTGATAATCACTTAATCCGCCTTCTCCTGTATTGTGAGCGAAATTTCCAATTTTTGCACCCATATTTAATGCCATAATAGCATTTTTACTTAATGCACCATAACTCATGGCAGAAATATTAAAGGCACTGGCAGAATAAGGTTGCGTACAATAAGGCCCCCCAACAATTATTCGAGGCGCCTCATTTGCAGCATTGAAGTGTAGAGCATTTATACTGTGATTTAACCATTCATAATTGTTGTCATAAACATTCAATTGAGTGCCGAATGGGGTGGTATCCATTTCCTGTTTTGCGCGTTGATAGATAACATTGCGATGGATGCGGTTAAACGGCCTTCCGTCTGTATCGCTTTCAATAAAATACTGCTGTATTTTTGGCCGCAATCCTTCCATAACATACCGTAACCTTCCAAAAACAGGGAAGTTCCTTCGAATAGCCCGTTTAGACTGGAATATGTCGTAAAGGCCAAGAATTATAAGTGCAAGAATAACCGGGAGTGACCAATATATTGGTGGCCACCAAAAACCTGTAATAACTATTCCGATGAGTACTAATAACGAAATAGTAATGAATGCATTTTTCATCCGTATATAATTTGTTTTCTCTCGATGATGAAGCCATCGATCTATATTCACACTCTTATACGAGGGGTACAGACCAGGATGATTTCATCTTATTTAAATTGTTCGTTCATCGTATTAGCCCCTAATCAACCACATCAGTCTACTTACTTTGTGTTTTTATTGGCGGTGAAAATACTATCTTTGTGAATACAATTACAAGTTAGTATAAAATATTTACTTAATGAAGATATTCATTCTTAATGGTCCTAATTTAAATTTATTAGGAATACGGGAGCCGTCTATTTACGGTAGTAAAGGATTTGATGATTATTTTGAAGAGCTAACAAAGTCGTTTCCCTCCATTGAGCTCAATTATTTTCAAAGCAATCATGAAGGCGAACTTATAGATAAGCTCCATGAAATTGGTTTTTCTTGCGACGGTATCGTATTAAACGCGGGCGCGTATACACATACTTCGGTAGCAATCGGAGATGCTATTTCGGCCATTAATACACCTGTTGTTGAAGTACATATTTCGAATGTGTATGCCAGGGAAAGTTTCAGACACCACTCTTTCTTAGCCAAGAATTGTAAGGGAGTTATTTGTGGTTTTGGTTTCGATAGTTATCGATTAGCTATCCAGAGCTTTATCTCCTAGGATACATCTTACTCCATATTTCGTAAATTGGTTCGCCTTTAGAACTTAAACCGCTATGCTGCCATTGGCCGTTTATTAACTTGCCATCAAAAGTTAAATTTGTGCCTACGCGTTGATTATCTCGGGAAAAAAACTCAAGATGTTCTGTATATGTGTGGTTAGAAAAGGTGTACGTCCCGCCTCCGGTCCCAGAAAATTCTCCGGTTTTAATATTTATTGCTACCCACTGAAATCGGTTACCACTTAATATTTTAAGCGTTCTGCGGTCTCTCAGGGGCATTTCATTCATTTTCTCCTCAACCCTTCTAGCAGTAATGCGCCAAACACCCGAAAGAGGGTTGTTATTATCGTCGGTTTTTTTCCAGAGTTGTTCCTTATCACCGAATTTTATAAGTAATTTCTTATTATGTACTTCAATATCAAACGCGCGCGCTGACTGAACGTCGGAGCTATCGTTCGCATTAAATTCGATACTAATTAATAGTTTATCTGCTTCGATTTTATATGGGCCACCCCAGGTGTTGATGAATTTTTTATTTTTTATGTCAAATGTCGAATAAGACAGGTAATTGTCTACCAACACAAGCGTATGGTGTATATCTCCTTCTTCAAAAAGCCATGCACCTTCCATTTGCTGATTTGTTTGCGCCAAAGATGATTGATGATAAAAAGCCGATAGACAAAGGAATAGGATTATAGTTTTCATGTACGTTCCCACTTAGATGCATTGTTAACAATTATTGAGTAATTTTGTTTGACTGCATTAATTAAGAAAAGCGATTGGAGTCCAGCTCAATAAATTTTTTCTTTCCCTTAACAAAATAAAGCCAGATAATACTTCCCTGATAGACATTAGAAATAGATTTTGTTTTTTTTATTTGTTTCCGTTTCTGTACAGTTTTTTTGAAATTCCTAAAAAAATTGATATGTGCTTTACTGATTGCTATTGCGTCTTTTCTTTTACCTTGGAGTAAAAAATGTAGAAGGGCTAAAAAATCCAGCCAAAACCGAATAAAAATTGTGAATAAGGAACGCCAAAATGGAAGATTTTTTTGAAGCATAAATAGGTTGTTTCTGAAATTCAGATAGGTTTTAAAAGGATTTTCCTTGTTTAATGTGCCACCTCCAACATGATAGACAACAGATTGCCCACAGTACCATATCTTATATCCCATAGCCTTTAGTCGCCAGCATAAATCAATCTCCTCCATATGAGCAAAAAAATCTTTGTCGAAACCTTGTGCTTTCTTCCATGCGGCTGCTTTTATACATAATGCCGCGCCACTTGCCCAAAAAATTTCTCTTGAATTGTTATACTGACCTTGGTCCGTTTCAATAGTGTCTAGAATTCTTCCTGCACAGAATGGGTATCCAAGCTTATCCATAAATCCCCCAGCAGCGCCCGCGTGTTCAAATTTACTTTTTTGATGGTAGGAACATATTTTCGGCTGACAGGCAGCTATTGACGGATCTTTTTCCATTAATGTAATTAGCGGTTCTACCCAATTAGGTGTTACTTCAACATCGGAATTGAGTAAAATAAAATAATCGGCCTCTACTGCTTTTAACACTTCATTATACCCGCCCGTAAAACCCAAGTTTACACCGGTTTCGATTACCTTAATGAAGGGATATTTCTCTCGTAAAAAAGATATAGAATCATCAGTAGAGCCATTGTCTCCAATAATTATTTCAAGGTTTGGATAGGTACTCGAGC
>DATMSZ010000119.1:0-1501 GCA_035565175.1 Pseudosphingobacterium sp. | reverse complement strand
TTTTTGAAAACTATAAGCTACGGTCATATTACTTTCGGCCGAAACCGTGATAAATGGTAGGATGTTTAATTTTACTCCGATAAAAGGTGATGCAAGAGCTGCATTCTTTCTATCGATTGTACGGTTAAGTGCATCTTCATCACTGGTGTATTTTTGATTACTATAACCTAAGTCTATGCCGAAATAGGGCTGTATTCTTGTGTAGGTCAAGTTTTTTTCAAATCCAATTTTAATCGTGGTGTTTATAAGTTTTCCATTAATGTCTTCACAATTATTGCAGCTACTATTTATCGAGATATCATTATTGTAATGAGCGCCTGAAATTCTATAACTGATCTGGTTGTCATTAAATTTAAACATTAAACCGTTGAAGGCAGAGGAAAAGAAGTGCTCATTAGCCGTTTGGTCTAATAATCGGGGGAATTGTTCCAAAGCAAAAGATCTTACAGCTATAGAGTATAAAAAATCTGACGAGTGTGACTTCTGGGCATTAGTAGGAATCACAATCGGCTTATAAGAAATCGTGTCAATTCTTGTTACTTGGCTAAATGAAAGCAGGTAACTGCTGATAAAAAATAAAAGACTAAGTAATCGTTTCATCAATATAAGGTCGTTAAATTTCTTTTGGAAATCAGTATATATTCCATTCGTTATAGCCGATTTTTATAACTATAGTCTATTTTGCTTTTTTGGTAAATTTAATAAAAAACTAGCAATCGCTATGCCTGTGCAAAAAATAAAGCTCAAATATCTAATTGATTAGCTTTTTTATGTTCTTTAAACTTCTCAAATTGATTTAACAAGCTTAATTTTGATTTGTAATGGCGTATAAATTTATAGATAACTATCGAGAAAAAGGTGCCAGGAAACAGTTGGTGGAGACGTTGAAGAAAAGAGGAATTGGCGATCCGGCTGTTTTAACAGCTGTAGGCAAAGTTCCTAGACACTTCTTTTTCGATGAGACTTTTTGGATTCAAGCATATAAAGATATAGCCTTTCCCATTGGTGATGGGCAGACTATTTCACAGCCCTACACTGTTGCATATCAAACAGAGCTACTCCATATCGGCAAAGGCGATAAAGTATTGGAAATAGGTACCGGCTCCGGATATCAGACGTGCATACTGTTAGAATTAGGTGCAGAGGTTTTTACGATAGAAAGACAGGAGAATTTATATAATCGGACAATTAAGGTATTGCCTTATATGGGGTATACCCCTCATTTTTTTCTGGGTGACGGTTCTAAGGGATTACCTCAGCATGCTCCTTATCATAAAATCATCGTAACTGCGGGAGCCCCATTTGTGCCAGAAATTATGTTAAAGCAATTAACAATAGGCGGGATATTAGTAATCCCTGTTGGAGATGAGAAAGAACAGAAGATGGTTACAGTTATTAGAACTGGTGAACATGATTATGAGAAAATAGAGTTGGATACATTCCGGTTTGTTCCGCTCGTGGGCGATCAAGCTTGGTAATTAACTGTCTAGGTTTTACTGCT
>DATMSZ010000118.1:0-3572 GCA_035565175.1 Pseudosphingobacterium sp. | reverse complement strand
CAGCAATAAATTTAAAATTTGTTAGGTTTTTATTGTCTTTCCAACTCTCTTTTATATTATTTAGCTCGACATAACGATCAACCAAAAGTTGTTCTTTCCCGTCTAAGCTAACCTTTGTTAACAACGTTTTGCGAATCATCCGTCTGGATTTGATGAATTCCATAATATTATCACTGGTAAATAATCCCTCTCCATCCATCCCTCCAAAGCTTATACCGATCATGGAGGCAAGATTCGACATCTGCCCTATTCCCCCGCCTGCCTTTTGATCTTCTAAAACAAAACTAAAGCTTGCAATGTATACAGGTTTTTTCCAAAAACTATATGAAAGCCCTAAAATTCCACCAATTATACAAGCTACACTGATAATAAGCCATTTTGACAGTAGGTATCCCCACCATTCACCTATCTTTAACAACAATTCGCGTAAACTGATTTCATCATCAACACTAACCGCTGGCTCTTGTGTTTTGTTAGATTGTTCTGCCATTTTTGATTATAATTTATCTTAACAAGGATATAACAATTGCCGCCAAGGACGCGAGTCCTGTGCCTAATCCGACTACTTGTGCAGCGCCGAGTCGCTCTCGTTGCAATCGTTGTGGCACAAATATCTCAGCCCCTGGTTTAACCTTGGGATAATTGTTAAAAAACAAGAATCGACTAGTGCTTCGTGCTGATCCGTTGGCATATACCACGTATGATCTTTTACGCAATGCCCGCTGTGAAAAACCTCCCGCTTGTGAAATATATTGTTTGAAACCTTTATTGTTATTATATACGACTGTCACCGGTGAAAGTACCTCTCCACTTACTTTTACCGTCTGTAATTGCTTAGGCACGCGCAAAATATCACCTTCTTCTAATATCAAATCAGAAATATGGCCGGGATTTTTTAATATCTCGATCATGTTAATTCCTACATAACTATTGTTGATATTTTGATGAGCTGGTGTAGCATTAGGATTAACGGTACTTTGTTGCAAGGCACTTAAACGCGCTATACGCTCTTGTCTTAGTTCTTCCTGTGATTGCAAACGTTGCTTCTCCAGGTTACTTGTAGAATCAACATGTGTAGCATCGAAATCTTTGCGCTTCAAAGAAACACCGTCAACATAAGCATAGGGAGTAAATCCGCCGGCCCGTTTGATGATATCTGATATTCGCTCATCTTTCCGGCTGATAGAATATTCTCCGGGAAAAAGCACTTCTCCTTCCACCCGTACCATATGCTGCTTTACATAACCCGTTTCGGTACGTACGCTAACCATGTCGAATGGCTTCAATTCAAAGTCCGCGACACCTTTTAAACTACGATCTACATTTACATAATATATTTCTGCTGTGTTGGCTGACGTAGACATGGCCTCTGCATTCACTACCCTTCGGGCAATTTCTACGCGGTTGCCTGAGCCACTTTCTGTAAATCCACCTGCTTGAATAATCAGTTCTTCCACGGTCATCCCCTCCGCAAAATTATACCTCCCTGGTTTTCGTACTTCTCCATTTATCTCAACAGTATACTCATTCCGTAAGTCAAAAATAGAGGATATAAATATCATATCTTCTCGCTTTAAAGGAATATCGGGTGATGTTCCCGCTAAAATATCCGCCACATTAAAGCTTAATTGCTCTCGCTGAAAATCATCTTTTAAACGGATTACATAACCTCTGTTAGTGAAAGCATCTTCTTTAATACCGTCTGCTTTCTTAATTAACATAGACAATGTTAATCCAGTGCTTAACTCATATTCCCCAGGTCTAAAAACAGCGCCTGTAATGGTAACCCGGTTAGTGTAACGGTCTAATAAGCGCTCGATACTAAACTTGTCGCCCGTTTTTGGCTCAAATTGTGTGTATTGGCTTTCTAAAATATCTTCTAATCTTCTTTCTTTTCCTGTGTTACGGATAACGCTGATACGTGCCTGATATGCCTCTTCGGTAAATCCGCCTGCATAGCGTAAAAGATCTTCAAATGTTTCCCCCGGTTTTACTTCGAAAAGCATCGGGCGCTTCACCTCCCCCATCAACTCTACTCTGTTTAAATAAGGAGATACTTGAATGATATCTTGATCACGTAGGCTCACATTGCCCTGCATACTCCCATTCTGAAGAAAATCATATAAATCCAGATCGGCAATTGTTTTTCCTCCACGAATTACTTTAATACTTCTAACAGATCCATTTGAAGTAGGGCCTCCTGAACTGTAAAGCGCATTAAAAACAGTGGCAACAGAAGGCAATGTATAGGTACCCGGTTTTACTACTTCACCCGTTAAAATGACTTTAATACTCCTGATATTACCTAAAGTTATATTGACCTTGGTTGTTCCTCCTCTCATAGCTGTATAAACGGTAGCCATTTTTGCTTTTACACGGGCGATTGCTTGTTCAATGGTTGCGCCGCCAACTTCCACCACCCCAACGTAAGGTATGTTAATAGTGCCATCAGGGCTTACTATTAAACGGTGGCTCGCTTCTGAGTTACCATACACTTCTATACGCAATTCGTCATCAGCACCTATAATATAGCTTTGTGGAGTAGCAATACGTAAATTAGGTTCAAATCTAGGATGACTATTTAGAAATAAACTTCCACCATATATGCGCGCACGAAGCGCTTCGTCAGCTCTTTGAGCGGGTGTTTTCTTCGCATTTTCAATAGAATCTTGCTCACTTTCCAAGCTATCGGCATCTGAACCTGCCACAATACGCCCTTTCTTGCTGTCCAATTCACCAGAAGACCTCCCTCCAGTGGCTCCTCCCAACTCCTCTACGCGGATACGCAACTTATTGATCTCCGTTTGGCTCATTCCACGTGCCTTTGCCATCTGCATCATCTCCGTCTCACTTAAACCCGAAGACTCGGCTTGTTTAATGAAGTCTTTAATTTGTTCATCAGTTAATTCGTCGACCTTCACATTGCCTAAATTTTGCGGGTCTATATTCTGTGCATGTACCGACTGTTGAACACTTAGTAGTGATATAGTAAGTAGGAGTGTTATTACCAAATAAACGTATTTTTTAATCATCTGTGTTATTATATTTAAGGCCCCTTCGCAGTAATTAACAGCTTCTTTTATGCAAATAAACTACTTTTTTGGCAGTCGACAAAACTTAAACGTAAACGGTTCTGAAAACGATACAATACACTGACTGCTGTCTGTTTTCACCTTATCTTCTTTAAACAGCCTTCTCAACTGGTTGCAATTATCTTATTTAGATAATTAGGCGCAAAGGTATCATAATTTATGTTTTGCTAACCTATCCAATGTAATTTTATTTAACTTTCTTCTATCTGAATCTATAAACCATCCCCATTTATTAAAATATTTTATAGCCGACTGAATATGGAGGCGCATAAGTTTACCATTCGCGTAAGAACCTTTTTGATAACCGTGATAAATGCTTACAAATGGACAAAAAACCGTTCGCGCATGCTCGCCGATGCGCCGCACAAGATCAACATCTTCTAAATACATGAAATAACGAGGATCAAAACCACCTATTTTCTTTAAAATAGCAGTGCGAACAAACATAAAACATCCGGAAAGATTGGGTACATCTAAAAC
>DATMSZ010000117.1:0-4440 GCA_035565175.1 Pseudosphingobacterium sp. | reverse complement strand
AATTTGAGAAAATAATAACCAGCTAAAAAAGAATCTGTTCACTTTGTTCATTCTCCTGTACAAAACACGCTCCGTTACCAAAATTATTTTCCTTTCGGTATCTTAGAATCAACAATGTTAAACCTAACACGGTAAACTTTTATCGCTGTAGCAAACCCATAAACATCATAATTGCTATGACAAAAACGCTTTATTTTCTATCAATATCATTACTCTTTTTCTTTCAACATCTAAATGCTGCTATATCATATGCACAGAAGGATAAAAAGGCAGATATGCTTAAAAAGCTCTTACCAGATGATACATCTAACGCTTCTTTGCTTGAGCTTTTTCAGTCTCCCCAGCTCTCTCATTCATGGAAAGGCAATAGAGAAAAGTTCGAAATAAAAAACCAACAGCTACGCATAACCGGTACATACATAAACCCCATCGCATTAAGCCACCCCAATCGTCAAGTAAATAACACTTTATGGGAAATCGGCCTTGAAGTGGCGACCAACCTCAGCTCGCTCAACAATATAAAAGTATTTTTAGCCAGCGATAAACAAGATGTCGCAATGCCTCACAACGGATATCATCTACAAATAGATGGTTCACAAAACCACCATAGTTATCAAATATGGCAACAGAGTGGCGCAATAAGAAAAAGTGTTTTCCGAAGCGCCGCCATTGAAAACAAGAATAATGGTACTTTTAAGGCAAGAGTGAAGGTAGTGCATGATAAACATGGTCATTGGAAAATTTACACAGATGAATATGATACTGGTGAATTCAGCGTGTTAACATCCTCCAACGGAGACAGTTCCTCTTATAATAGAACCTTCCGCAGTAGTCAATACACCGGATTGATGATTAACTATTCTTTTACAAATCAGCAAAAATTCTCTATTCATTACTTTATGATAAAACCACTGGAGAAAAATCCAACAGACATAGAAAACCCCCTACCCTATACACCACAACCAGGTGATATTTTAATCAACGAAATACTTCCAAATCCAAAAATTGGAGGCGTTGAATTTGTCGAAATTTATAACAATTCAGATAAAGATTATGATCTGCAAGACCTGCAGCTAGCACGAATCATCGCCCCTGATAGTATCCGTTCAACGCACCCCATCAGTAACGAGTTCCATGTCATATCACCAAAAGAATATAAAGTATTAACAAAAGATCCATCTCTCATACAACGTTCATATTATACACCTCATTTAAGTGCTTTTATTAAAATGTCTTCCATGCCTCAAATGAATAATAAAGATGGAACCATTGCTTTAATCAGCGACAATATAATCATAGACAGGTTAGACTATCATGAGAGCATGCACAGCCCGTTTATAAAAGATCCTAAGGGAGTGTCGTTAGAACGAAGATCTTTTGATGAAGGAACCAATGCGTCAGGCAATTTTACTTCTGCCGCAGCAACGGTGGGCTACGCCACCCCCGGTTATAAGAATTCACAATATGAATCTTCCATCCCCCATCAAAATGATATCTGGTTAAATTCAAAAACATTCTCGCCAGATCACGATGGTTTTGAAGATGATTTACATATAAACTATCATTTCAACACAAGTGGTTCCATGGCAAACGCCTATATCTACAACGAACAAGGAAGCATTGTACGGTATCTGTGTCGTAACCATTCCCTGAGTATCGAAGGAGAACTTTTATGGGATGGCCTGAACGACCGGGGCCAACCATTACCTGTAGGAATATATATTGTATATTTCGAAGTATACAACGCAATCGATAGCGTAAAGAAATATCGTTTAAGTTGCGTCTTATCGGCTAAATTTTAGTCTATATACAGCGCTACAAATTGCATATAAACGCTATTTTATCTAAGTTTGTGGGCGATGGAAGAAAGTATAATTATTATTGGGTCTAATGGTCAGATCGGTACTGAACTTGCTTTGGCATTACGATCAAAATATGGCGCAGAACGAGTGGTGACATCCGATATCAGACAACCTTCAATAGCCGCGCAGGGACCTTTTGAGCTCATTAACGTATTAGATAAGGAGCAATTAAAGTCAATGTTTGAGAAATACCGTCCTACTCAAGTATACTTATTAGCCGCTGTGCTTTCGGCCGTTGGCGAGCAAAATCCCAAAATGGCTTGGGATTTAAACATGACTGGTTTGTTAAACGTACTTGACCTGGCAGTGGAATTCAATGTTTCGAAAGTTTTTTGGCCAAGCTCGATAGCTGTTTTTGGACCCCACTCCCCAAAGGAAGACACTCCGCAGTATTGCGTGATGGACCCCAACACGGTTTACGGCCTCAGTAAGCAAGCGGGCGAACGCTGGTGTGAATACTATTTCAACAAATATAATTTAGATATACGCAGTATAAGGTATCCCGGCCTAATAAGCTGGAAAACTGCTCCCGGGGGAGGCACAACAGATTATGCCATCCATATTTTTCATGATGCGCTGAGCAAAGGTTCTTATGAATGCTTTCTTTCTGCCGAAACCAAACTTCCCATGTTGTACATGGAAGACGCTATCCGGGGCACTTTAGAGCTCATGGAAGCTCCTGCTGCCAAATTACGGATAAGAAGCAGTTACAACCTCACGGGCATCAGCTTTACACCGGAACAGCTAGCATCCGAGATAAAAAAACGGCTGCCATCATTCTCCTTATCTTATTTGGCAAATGATCCAAGACAGGCGATTGCTGATAGTTGGCCCTCATCCATTAATGATGATTATGCGCAACAAGATTGGGGATGGAAACCTCAATTTAATCTGGAAAATTTAACAGAAGAGATGCTTAGTAATCTCAAACAGAATTTAGAAACTACCTAAAATATACTATTTTTATGGGAAGAGCATTTGAATTTAGAAAAGAAAGAAAATTCAAACGGTGGGCAAAAATGGCGGTGCAATTTACACGCCTCGGCAAAGAAATTGCTATTGCAGTAAAAGAAGGTGGGCCACACTTAGAATCGAATTCACGCTTACGCACAGCTGTTCAGAACGCTAAGGCGGTTAATATGCCGAAGGACCGGATTGAGGCCGCGATCAAAAGAGCATCTGAAAAGGACTCAAAAGGGTATGAAGAGCATGTATATGAGGGGTATGGCCCACATGGTGTGCCAATTCTTATTGAAACCGCAACAGATAATACAAATAGAACAGTAGCCAATATAAGAAGTTACTTTGCAAAAGCGGGTGGCTCGTTGGGAAAAACCGGTTCCTTAGATTTCATCTTTCAACGTAAATCGATTTTTCGCTTTGCCGCGGACGAATTAGATGTGGAAGAGCTGGAATTAGAACTTATTGATGGCGGACTGGAAGAGCTATACGTTGAGGAGGATGAGGAGGGAAAAGACATTGTTGTTGTGCAAACATCTTTTGAGGACTTTGGCAACATGCAAAAACTGCTTGAAGAAAAAGGTATCGATGTAAAAAGTGCAAAATTAGAACGCATAAATCTGTCCAGCACAGAAGTTTCTGAAGAAGCATCTGCCGAAGTGATGAAGTTGATAGATAAGATCGAAGAAGACGACGATGTACAGGCGGTATATCATAATATGGTTTAACATTGGTTATTGGTTCTTAGCTGTTAGTTATTCGTGCAGATTGCTAACAGCTAACAACTAGCAACTAACAACTAGGAAAATGACCTTTGAAGATTTTTTTATAAAAAAGCGGATAGATCTCCTTCAATTACAGGAGGCTGAACCTCTATTGTATAAAGAATTCAAGCGTCATTTTGAATTAATGGGTGAAAAAAGTTTTGATCACACTAAAAAATTCTGGTTTAACCGTTTAAGAAAAAGCTTTCATTTAAAGGAAGAAGTAAATATATCAAAACCCCTTACCGATCGCTCTTCTACCGAAGAGCATAAGACCATTGCTGCCGAAGAGGCTCCACAAGCAACTAAGCCAACTGGATTTAAGCCCCGCTTCAAGGCCGTAAAACCGCCAGAATCGGATGGAGACAAAGCCTCTGAAAAGGCAGAAGAATCTTCTGTTGAACGGACCGCAGCACCTGAAAGTACCTCACAGAAACCTGTTGGTTTTAAACCGCGATTTAAACCTGGGCAATCGAGCTCGGCGGAAACCGAAGCTTTGTCAAGTAAGGGAGTTGAACAAAATGACACATCCAGTGAATCTAAGAGTTCTACGAATGAACCCGCTTCCGTAAATAAACCTAGCGGCTTCAAGCCCCGCTTTAAAGCAGGCGCAACAAAGAGCACTGATAACCAACCAATTAACCCACAAAGTCCTTCAGAGCAAGCGCAAGTCCCCCCCGAAAAAACCGATCAGAGCAGCGATGCAACAGCGTCATCGTTGCAAGAAACTAAACCCTTAGGCTTCAAGCCTCGTTTCAAAGCAGGAATTACCAACAAAAAAGCGAGCGACGAAGATCTTCAAAAAAAATCGGAAACGGTGGCGCCAGCAGCAGAAAATACGAGGTCAGCAGAAG
>DATMSZ010000116.1:0-12975 GCA_035565175.1 Pseudosphingobacterium sp. | reverse complement strand
ATTGTTAATGGTTTTTGCAAGCTCTCCAACCTTGTTGTAAATTTTATTAAAGAAGAATCCGCCCATACTGATTCTTTTTACCCCCAAGGTTGCGAGCTCATCAAAATCCGGTAAGGCAGGCATACACATAACATTTATAGGAAGATTAGTAGCTTGCACCACTTCTTTGATGTCATTTTTATTTGTGATACAAGGGACAAAAATTCCATCAGCTCCAGCCTCTTGATAGCTTTTAATACGCACGAGTGTTTCATCGATGGCTGTTGGCATACCAAGAAGGAACCCATCCGTTCTGATATTTAAGAATATTTTTAGGTTATGCTGACTGATATGCGAGGCTATTGCTGAGATAATTTTTTGAAATTCGGTTATCAATTGCAGTTGGCGGGGCGGACCGGAAATCGTATCTTCTAGATTTATTCCAACGACGCCAACATCGTGTAATTTTTTTATATGTTCAATAATTCCATCGACATCAGTACTATAGCCTCCTTCAAGGTCTACTGAAAGAGGTATGTGAACAACCTCGACCACTCTCTTAGCTAGTCGAAGTAATATGTCAAAAGGTAACTGCTCTCCGTCTTCATAGCCGAAGGCATGTGCCACTGCTTGACTGGAGGTGCCGATGGCTTTATAACTACTGGCTTCAAATAGCTTGGCACTATTTACGTCCCAGATATTTCCTAATAAAAGAGGGTTTGCGCTTCGATGTAGTTGCGAAAATGTTTCAAAAGAATCCATGATTAAAAATTTATGTGATGTTTACTAATAACTTTTAGCAAAGTTAGTATAGCAACAAAAGCAAAAATTGTATAAATCAGAACCCTTTGAATTTTATTGCTGCAAAAGCTGATTAACTGGGGTTATATTTGCCAGATAAGCAGAAGGAGTTAGACCAGTAAATGACTTAAAATCCCTTATAAAATGCGATTGATCAAAGTAGCCACAATGGTAAGCGATAGATGTGAAAGGTTGATCATTTTTAGTAAGAAGTTTGAGGCTGATTTGGAAACGACTGATTTTGTTGAAAGCTGTTGGAGACAGTCCAGTATGTTGAAAAATTAATTTGTGCAGGTATCGGGTGCTAATGCCATGTTTTGAGGCAACGTTACTAATATTATTTTCTGTTGGATCTTTTTTTATATTGGTTAATATGCTGGCAACTTTATCAATTTTGAAAGATTTCTTTTCATTGTCTATTAAGCTTTTCAATAAAAAATTTTCTATAAGTGCTATCCTTTTATCTAAATCCTTTGCTTCCAAGAGCTGATCGTATAAAGTTTTTATAGATTTGCCTATTATATCATAAAGATCAAAGACTTGATCGTTAAATATACCAATTTCGTCTTTGAGGAAATATGCCGCTGTATGAGGAAAAAATTTAATACCAAGCATGGTATGCTTACCTTTTGATTTTATTGCTAATGGCTTGGTTATCTGCCCCCATAACTCTATGGGAGGATTTTTGAGGAATCTATTGTTAACGGAAGACTCCCATATGCCTTCACCTAGATTAAAGATGACCTCCATCTCACCACTAGGAAATACGATATCTTCAAATTCAATGTCGCCATCGGATTCAAAGATATAATAGTGCCTTACATAAGGCTTTAAAATATCTGACGGAAAGAAATGTCTAAATTCCATATTAACCTTCAGGTTATAAAGATACCAAAATTAGCAATCAAAGAAACAAGCGAATTGTACAAAATGGAACAAAAGCATAAAGCCGTTAAAATAATAAGAAGGAGATGAAGTGTCTAAAAAGTCGTTATATGACCGGAATGAAATGAAGAGGAGAAAGGTCAACTCCGCTGTGTTACACTCGATATGAGGGCAATAGACTTTTTAGACAACTCCTATTAACTTACTCAGCAGGTTTTGAAGCTGTTAAATAGAAAAGCTTAATCGCATAAGGAAGGTTTACAATTGATTCAATAGAGGCATTAAATACTCGTTCTCTTCCACTAGCGTAGTATACTTTTTTTGTGAATGGATTAAAGACAGCTGCCTGCACTTTTCCTGTGCCCTCATAATCACCCGGTATTGGCAAACTCTGCTGATCACCAAGCTTTATCGTTGGCTTACCGTATATTAACCATTCGCCTGTTGATGGACGATATATGGCGATATCTACTCTGCCATCTCCATCATAGTCTGCCGGTACAGGTATATCTCCTTTTTGGCCAAAAGGAACGTTACCCAATTCGCTAATATACCAGGTATAGTTGCTAAGACGTACTATTGCTGGTTCTGCTTTTCCATCCCCATCATAATCAGCCGGAACAGGAACAGATTCCGTCCAACCATGCTTAAGGGGCTCTTTATCCTGAATATACCAAGTACTATTACTTGGCCTCCATACGGCCAAATCGGTGATTCCGTCGCCGTCGTAATCCGCTGGTACAGGCATATCACCTACTTTTCCGAAGGGTATTGTTTTCTTTCCCTGAATTTCAAAGGAACCCTCTCTTTTATGAAATATAGCCAATGACGCTTTACCATCTCCATAATAATTTGCAGGAATAGCGATGTCCCCGTTACCGCCAAAGTTTATCACGGTGTCACCTATTTGCCAAGTACCCATTTCAAAACTTGCTAATTCGCTCGTACCGTCATTGTTAAAATCAAAGATTCTTGTTGCAGCGGTTTCTCTGAACAATGGCTTTACAAATTCGCTATCTCCGTCACGCTCGTAAGTTTTGTGGTATGGAGAAAGGGTTTTTACCCTAATTATATCCTGAGCTGGCTGAAAAGTCATCAGACGCATTAGTCCATTGCCTCCCATAGGTCTACTCTGATAATCAGACAAGAACGTTTTAATAGTGTTACCAGCATAGGTGTCTTGTCTATATCCCTCACCGTTATCGCCTACATGTCCACAGAGCATCATGAAAACATTAGGTTTCGTTTTTAGGCGGTCGTATATACGTTGACCTTGTTTGCCAAAAGAGGCTTCGCCAGCCAGATTAGTGCCCGGTACTTTATTGTTACCTATAAGATAATGGCTTACAATAATGGCTTTCCTATCTGCATATTTTTCTAATACTTTAACAGCCCAATCGTTGAGTGCATCTATGTTTTCGTCAAACGCGTCAAACTCTAGGTAGATGGCTACAAATGCCATTCCTCCGGCCGAGAACAGATCGTAATGGCTATCATTATCTTCACCGTAGTGACCGCCATAATAAGGACGTCCCTTAAAATGATCAATACCAAAGTATTTGTTGTAATAATGGGTTTTTCCTGTGACGGCAAACTGACTTGGGTATTGATCGTGGTTTCCAACAGCCATGCCATAGGGAATACCGTCAGGAAACCCCGGTTGCGGCTTCTCGAGTGGATACATGGCCTTCACAGCATTTTCCCATTGTTTCGGAGCGCTATCTCCATCATCTGTAATGTCACCTAAATGGATTACATAAACGATATTTTCTTTCTCTCTATTATCGATAATCCACTGCGTTTGGGCTTCAAATAAAGCGTTACTTCCACCTTGACTTTCTTTTGTATTGTATTGCGTGTCGGGAATAACAGCAATGGAAAAAGATTTACGCTTTTGTTTTTCATCGTCAGATGCCTTTTTAAAAGCCATTAAGCCCAAACAGGTATATATTAAAAGGAAACCTGTAATATGTTTTATTTTCATTATGATTTGAGTATTAACTTGCGAATGATCACGCGTTAGGTTACATTCATTTCTAAATTAAGTTTGAAGGCGATGTTGTAACCATCTATCACACCAACAACTGTTAACTAACAACTAATAACTAATTATACCCCGGATTTTGCGTTAACGCTGGATTTAGTTCCCTTTCTGACTGTGGAATAGGATATAAAAGTCTAAATTCCTGTATCTGATAAGCGCTTGGTAGTAAATAGCTATACTGTTTTTTAATCTCAAGGCCATAGTGTTGCATAACGGGTAAGGCTTGCTCTGTACGTACGAGGTCATGCCAGCGGTGGTTTTCAAATGCTAACTCTACCCGTCTTTCATGCCAAATAATGTTGCGGAGCGCACTAGAATTGGTTTCTGTTACAGAAGTTAAACCAGCTCGTGTCCTTACTCTATTTAAATATTCCAACGCGCTGGCCGCATTTCCCAGTTCGTTCTGCGCCTCTGCTAACAAAAGCAGGGCATCTGCGTAACGATAAATAGGCCAATTATCATCTGTGTTATTTTTGTCTATATGAGGGTTTAGGAATTTCTTGATAAATGGAACGCCTACCTTACCAGTAGCTGCTTGATAATTTTCAATACTTTTGTAGGCGCTAAGTTGGAAATTTAAACTGGCATTATAACTTCCTTCAGCGATGCCAATTGATGCATCCTTACGTTTATCGCCAGCTTCATAGGCTGCGATTATATCAGATGTAGGGATATTCCAGCCTCCGGTGCCTGTATTATTTGTTGCTACACCATAGGTTATTAGGGCCGTGTTTAAGCAGCGAGGTAAGAAAGAATAGATAAAGTTACTTTGTTGTCCGGCCTGTAGGCCCTGTTGGTATTGCACTTCAAAGATTGATTCTTTACTGTTTTTATTTGCTGTAGAAAACACATCCACATAATTGGGCAGGAGATCGTATCCCATGGTGGTGAGGATATTAAGTTGTGCTGCTGCTTCGGTGTATTTTTTCTGTGTCATGTATACCTCGGCCAGTAACATAGTTGCTGCGCCTTTAGTGGCTAATCCACTTTGAGGAAATTTATCAGGTATATTCAGCTGGTCGATAGCCGACTGTGCATCGCTTATGATCTGTTGATAGACCTCTTCAGCGGTAGACCGAGGTAAAAATGCCTCGTCAGCTTTGACAACCTCATGAAGAAAAAGCGGTACACCACCAAAATAGCGAACAAGTTTGAAATAATTAAATGCTCGTAAAAACTTAGCTTGCCCTTCGATGTCGTTTCGGGCGCTTTCATCTAAATTTACGGAGCCAATACGATCCAATACTATATTGGCCCGGGAAATGCTCTTATAGCAATGAAAATACACTGCATTTACATAGGCATTTCTTGGCTCATCGAGGAAGTCGGCGATATTTTCGCGAAACACATAAGCAGTACCTCGATTGTTGGAAAGGAACTCGTAATGGGTGTTATCCGATCGCATTTCAGCCGTATAGAAGTCATTCACAAGTAGGTCGCGTAGGGGCGTGTAGGCGGCGGTAAGCGCTTGGCGAAATTGCTCTTCGGTTTGATAGAAAGTAGCACCCGAAGGCTGGTCTTCCGGAACAAGTTCCAAGTAATTGTTCTTACAGGAAGATAGGACAACAACGAGCAATAGGAAGATTAAAATATTTAGTGTTTTCATCCGTAATTATTTTATTGTTAAACTTAAACCTAATGAATAGGTACGTGGAACAGGGTAGGCATTTTCATCTATACCGATGCTTGTTCCGTTCAATCCATCTAAACTAACTTCTGGATTTATACCCGTGTAACTAGTAATGATAAAGGCATTCTGAACAGAAGCATACACACGTAATTGGTTTAGGAAGTTATTGTTCTGTATATTGAAACGGTAACCAAGTGTAATGTTGTTCACTTTCAAGAAGGATCCGTTTTCTACCCACTGACTATTTACATTTCTGCCCATTACCGTGGTGCCTGTCATAGTACGGGGATAGATTCCAGAACCTGGATTCTCCGGTGAACGCCACCTATCCTTTGCTGCAGCTAAAATCATACGAGCGCCATCTAGATTGGTTAAGTAAGCCCATTTAGAAGGGGTAATGATTTTACCTCCGGCGGAACCATTAATGGCTATTCCCAAGTCAAAATTTTTGTAACTAAAATCGTTGGTAAATCCAAATAGAAAGCTCGGGTTAGGGTCGCCTATAAATGTGCGGTCGTTGTCGTCGATGACGCCGTCGCTATTTATATCTCGCATCTTAATAGAACCTACACTAGAACTAACGTGTTTAGCCGAGTTTGCAAAATCGGCTTCATCTTTGTATAAGCCATCAAACACAAAGCCATAAAACATTCCTAAGGGCTGCCCTTCTTGGTTGCGGTAATAATCGGAGCTGATCGTATTATTACGGCGTAAAAAACCGGGACTTACGAGTGACTGTATCCTATTTCTATCAAATGAAATATTGAAGCTAGACGACCAGGTAAGTTGTCCAAATTGGTTGTTACTACGCACGCTGAATTCATGACCCCAAAATTTAAGTACACCAATGTTGGCCGTAACACTGGTGAAACCAGATGCTTGGGGAATAGGACGGTTCTGGATAAGTCCATCTGATACTTTATGATAATAATCGTATGTAAAAGCCAAACGGTTTTGAAAAAGGGAGAGATCAAGACCTATATCAAATTGCTTATTCCGTTCCCAGCCTAACTCGGGGTTACCTAAACTACTAATAGTTAAACCTGGGGTTAAGGTGCCGTTTACAATGTAATTGTAGTTGCCTATATTGGATATATGCGTATAATTACCTATATTATTATTTCCAGTGATACCATAGCTGCTTCTTATTTTTAACAGTTCAACAGCATGCCAATTCTTCATAAACTCTTCGTCACTAACCACCCAACCGGCAGACACGGATGGAAATACACCGTATCTTTTGTCCGGTCCGAAACGGGAAGAGCCGTCATAACGCATTGCCGCAGATAACAAATATTTTCCTTTGTATTGGTAATTGAGTCGACTAATCGTGGAAAGTAAAGCGTAGGCCGTCGTGTTACTGCTGCCCTCACTGATGACTGGTGCAGCACTTATCCATTCCACATCATCATTGGGGAAATTGGTGCCTGTAACACTATTGCCTTCTTGATTGAAACGCTGTGCTGAATAGCCCACTAAAGCCTCGAGGTAGTGATCGCCAAAGCGTCTATTATAGTTTAGGTAAGTTTCGGCTGTATAACTGTAATTATTTACTGAACTGCTTGAGCCGGTGGCAACATTGCTGGTTGTTATCGAGGCTGGAATGAATCTATTCCGGGTTTCAGCTCCCATATCCAATCCGAGGTTTCCTTTGACGCTTAGTCCTTTAATGATCTCATAATTCACATAGGCGTTGCCTAACATACGGGTGGTTTTGTAATCGTCCTTTGTAAGCATATATTGCTTATATGGATTGACGTTCGCTACCATTCCTGGTGAATTAACATATAAAGGCATTTCTCCATTTTCATCTATTGGAGCGATGAGCGGACTTGCTTCTGATGCCTTTTGGATCAAACCGCCCACACCTTCTGTTTGTAAGCGATTATTGTGATCTAAACGATAGCTCGGCGCAAAGTTGATGCCTAGCTTGAGCTTGTCGTTATTTAAGCGCAAATCTTGGTTAAACCGCAGAGAGAATAATTGAGTGCCTGTGTTGATGACAACACCTTGTTGATTTTGATAACCCATTACGACCGTGGAGGATGACTTTTCGCGAGCCGACGAAATCGTTAGGTCGTAATTCTGGATAGGTGCTGTACGTGTTAAGACGTCAAACCAATTGGTGCCTTCGCCATAGCGCTCGGGATTTTCATAAGCAGGATCAAGTTTGCCTGTGTATTTTTCGTATTTAACGCGATCTTCAAAATACTCATTTTGAAATTCGGCAAATTCTCTGGCTGTCATCATTTTCGGAATTCCTTTCTGTGGAATTTTTTGAATGCCGTAAAAACTGTTAAAATCAACTTTCGAATCGCCCGGTTTTGCATGTTTTGTGGTGATCAATACTACGCCATTAGCTGCGCGCGACCCATAGAGAGAACTGGCCGATGCATCTTTTAAAATAGTGTACGATTCAATTTCTGCCGGATTGATATTATTAATACTTCCCGTAATGGGCATTCCGTCAATTACAAATAGGGGTTGATTGCCCGATGATAAGGAGGCTGCACCGCGGATGCGGAATTCCATACCTCTGCCGGGTTGTCCATTAGGTTGCCCTACTTGTACACCTGCTATTTTTCCTTGTAATTGCTGTGCAAATTGACCAACAGGCATACTTTGAAGACTACTGGCATCAAGATCCACTATCGATCCAGAAATTTCACGTTGTCGTTGCTGACCATAACTTACTTCGACCTCTTTTAGCACCCCCATCCCTTTTAAAATTGGATTGAGTGTATATCGTTGATTTTCTGACAGTACAATGTGATCAAATTTACGTGACTGATATCCTATATAGGAAACATTAACGGTATAAGTGCCTGGTTGTAAAGAGAGTGAAAATTGCCCTTGTTCATTTGCCATAGCGCCTTGATTGCTTCCTTCTACCCGAATACTTGCTCCTGGAAGAGAAATCCCCGACTCGTCTGTTACTGTGCCACTTATAATGGCAGGTGTACCAAGTGGTTTTATATAGATATAAGAACCATTTTGCTGGATAGTTAAGGCATAATTTTCTGCAAGAAAAGTTAGCAAATCGGCGGCATTTTGTTGATTGGCCGCTAATGTTACTTTTCTCGTGCTTTTGATAGCTTTTGGGTTATACATCATCGTAAAACCACTTTGCTCCTGCACAGATTGCAGTACTTCATCGAGTGTCAGTTGTGGGGTGCTCATGTGTATCTGTACATCACTCAGCTGTTGAGCATGGCCCTTGTTGGCAAGAAGGGTACCAGCGGTGAGCGTTAAGATAATAAAGGTTAATGATGAAATTTTCATAATGAGTAGGCCGTATAAAAAATAACCTTTTAAAATTTTTACCATATATTTATATGTTTTTAATGTTTTGAAAGCAATTGGAAACAGATTGCCGGAGTTGTTAGCGCAATTCCGGCTTATTCATTTGGTTGATTTTTTCAGTGTTTTATTAGTACCTCCTTATCGTTAATAGTGTAAGTAAATGGATTTATTTTGCTGAGTGCTTTTAATACAGTATGTAATGATTCATTCTTAAAAGTGGCGGTAAAGGCTATATTTTCGGGAAAAGGCCTCGTGAACTTTATTTTAATATTATACCAGTCTTCTAGTTGTTGTTTTACTTCAAGAAAAGAAGCATCTCTGAAAATAAGTACCTGATCTTTCCAGGCGATAAAATCACTTATCTTAACCCGGTTTTCTTGATATGATTTATCTAAATTATTGTAAATTAGCTGTTTACCGCTGGTGTAATTTCCTAAAATACGCCTCTTGCCATGCCTTTCTTTTACCTGAACGGCACCTGTACTAACACTTAAAACATAATTGCCTTCGTAGTCGAGGGCTTTGATATTAAAGGAAGTGCCTAATACCTTTGTGTCTATATCTGTTGTATGAACAAGAAAAGGACGCCGGATTTCCTCCTTTACCGCGAAAAATGCTTCTCCTTTGTCAAGGAAAATTTCCCTCATAGTGTCTGTTAAATTCTTTCTATAGCGTATAGACGAATTGCCATTTAGCCAAATAATACTACTATCAGGAAGTGTTAGTTTAGCTTTTTGTCCCGGCAGTGTATGGTAGACGAACAATGGTGCGCCCATTTCTTTAGTACTAGGCCGATTCTTGTGAAAAACCCATTGATAAGTCAGATATATAAAGAATGTCAATAATATGGTCGCTGCTACTTTCCAGATTGCTGTTAAATAGAATATATTTCTTTTATTTTGTTTATAATCTGTTTTCCGAGCAATTTCTTCCAACATCTTTTGAGATATTGGATAAAGCTGTGCTGAACTTAGGGTAAACGGTTTTTCGTTAACTTCCTCAAACCACGCTTCTATAATAGCTTTATCCTTTTCGGATGCTGTACCGGCTAAGTATCGTTCTAAAAGTGCATTTAATTCTTTTTCTTCCATATAGCTGTGCTGTGACATCCATATGAGTGTCTGGAGAAAAAAAAGTACTAGTTAGATCGGGTTATGAAATTATTAAGAAATTGTGTGTTTAGTGTGAAGGCGCTGAGGTACTAATGTATATGATAAAGAATCGCTAAAAAAAGAGCCTCCCTAAGGGCTGTTCTTATTTTTTTGTTGGCAGTTACTAACTGGTTTTTTACTGTCTGTTCTGAAATTTCTAGATTTTCTGCAATTTCGCTGATACTGAGATCCTCGTCATTATGCAGTTTGTAAATCTGCTGTTGACGAAGGGGGAGAGAAGCTACTTCTTTTTGAAGATGTTTCTCAAGTTCTTTATGACTGAGATGATCGTAAATTTGAAGCAAGGAAGGAATAATATGAAGCCTGTACTGTTCTGTTTTTTCCTGATTGCGTAACGCTTGCTGTACTTTTCTAATGATTTCGTTTTTGGTCATTTGCATCAAGTAACCAGCTACATTTTGATGTATCAGGATACTATGGCGTTTTGTCCATAAATTTATAAACACTTCTTGCACCACATCTTTTGCTTCTTCCTCGTCGTTCAAACGTCTTACTGCGAAGATATATAGGTGTTGCCAGTTTTGCTGGTACAAGATCTCAAAAGCAGATCCGTCGCCTTCTTTTATACGTGTAATTAAGTCTTGACCGTACAGGTGTTCCATTAACATTATACCTGTAGGCAAATGTATTTTTTTAGATGTTATCCTAATGTTAAGCTTTTGCAGATGTTTCCAGTTGACCGTGTTGCTTTCCCGATTGGATTTACTTTTGCTTTTACTGTCGTTGAGCTTATCCCACCCGGGAATAATATGATTCCAACCGATTTTGTGATAAATCCAGTTAATATTATGACAGATCTAATGGGGAACAGTTTGGTTTCAATAAGGGGAGTGGCAATGCCAGTCAGCAATATAGCTTACCTGATCATCTGAGTATCTATTCCAAATGACCTGATGGCATTCCCGATCAGGTTTACCTTGATGCTGATTTACTTTGTGCTTATTCCGGTTAACGTTGCCCTAATTCTGAGTAGAAATAAAGCTATGTTAGTCGACTTCACCGTAATACTGGTCGGCATTGTATGAATTTCAAGTGGTAATGATGCAAACCTGATTTACTTGAAGCTAAACACTACAGGAATAAGATGATTTCTGATCAGCTTAAGGTAGTTCCTTATCAGCCTTATTATTATGCTGACCTACTTCAGGCTAAAGCGGGTATGCATTGAGCCGCTGTTGACCGGGAACGCAACAATTCCGATCCGGGAAGTGCTCATGCTAACCGGGGAAATTGTGAATTTTGTATTCAATAATGTTTGTTTGCGTTGTATTCGCGCTATTCCAATATGGTTTTATAGTAGTAGTTCCGGCTGAAGATGGCATAAGATAACACTAAACTAATTGGAAGAGTAACCCAGGCTAGTTGATACATAATGATAAAATGAAGGAAAAAGAATAAAATGAATATAGTCTTTATAAAAGTCTTCATTTTTAATCCGATGTTGTAAAGAAAACTGCGTAGCAACATCACTAAACTAAAACCCCAAATTGTAATACCAAGCGCTGAAAGAGGATTGTAATGTGTAAAGAACCACATTATTTCGGGAAGTAATATTAATAGGTAATTGATAGAAAATCCAAAAAATAACTTCGTTTTGCTAATAGGGAAATTGTATGAAAAAGAAAGATAATTGGTGTTGAACTTGTATTCGTTGTAAATTAAAATGGTATGCGTAACGATAACCATAAGCATGATCAGGAAGGGTATTCTCATGTCGTTTTTCAGATCTGAAAATATATGGAAAATCCCCATTATTAATAGCCATGAGCTAGCTTTTGTAATAAGAAAAACAATTTTTGATTGATTAAAAACATAAAATGTATAGAGTGTAAAAAAAGGTTTTCTCCAGTTCTTTGCGAATTTTATAAGAATGGAAGTGTCATTTATATTAATTAGCTTGTTGGTTATGTGAACGTAGAACCACGAACTTGCAACAGTAAGAAGCAGGATAAAGAGGATAACAATGATGGCATATAAATAATAGCCATAAATAATACCTATTGCTACCGAGTACAGGGTGTAAATTAAAATAGGTAAGAATATTCTAAGTTGCACGATAAACCAACTTTTTAACTGTGTGGGCTTACTGGCAGCAGTAACACTATAATATAAGAACTCATTCTGACTAGATTGAAGTTGCAATGTTATATACTGCCAGCTTTTCAGCGTATAAATGATGCATGCAAAAAAAAAGACAATTGTCATAACTGGCGTATTTAAAATAGTCAAGGTAATAGCGAGATTAAAAAAAATGGCTTCGTCAGGACTTACCTTGCCAAGGGTCTTAATAAAGAAGCAATAACTTATCAAAGTGGCGAATAAGAAGAAAAGAAAACCTGCATGCGCTTTAAAAAAGCTGGAAGCGAATGTTTTCGTTAATATTTTTGTTTGCGCAGATAACATTAATGAAGCAGGTTAATGGTTTGTTGGTCGATCAAGAGTTCTTTAATTTGCGGCAAAGCCTGTTGATCTAAGGGTTGATGTGAAGACAATAAAAAGCTGATCTCTTCTTCCTCATGTTTCCTTTTTATGAACCGGTAAAGTGCTGCTAAAGAAATATGGTCAATCGTATTTAATGGTTCATCTAAAAGTATGAACTTAGGATTTCCCAAAAATGCAAGTACTAACGATAATTTTTTAAGCATACCACTCGAATAACTTCCTAAAGGCTCACCTAAATAAGATTGCATGTTCATGCCCTCAATTAATTCATCTCCTTGTTTAGGAGGTGCCTTCTTTGCTTCTTCAAATAAGGTTATCATTTCATTGCCCGTTAAAAATTCCGGGAACATTGGTTCGGCATCTCCAAAGTTTACACTCCGTTTATAATTTATGCCGTCGCGTTTTAGATTTGTATGGTCGAGCAATAATTCTCCATCAAAAAATAATAGACCACCAATTGATTTTAACAAAGTACTTTTTCCAGAACCGTTAGGACCACGAAGCCAATAAATACCCGGTGTAATCGTAAAGTCGTCGATTTGGAGAATAGTATTACTGCCATAAGACTTGTGGAAATTCTTGAAATGTAACATGCTAGCATTTTTATTGATCGTTATGATGTTAGAGAGGTTGAATGCACGTTTGTTACAATGTGTTTAAAATACGACGAGTTTGGGTGTATTGATATTATAATTGTGATTAATAATTATAATTTATCT
>DATMSZ010000115.1:0-20988 GCA_035565175.1 Pseudosphingobacterium sp. | reverse complement strand
AAACAACAATGGAAAAATAGATTAAAGCGTATGTTGGAAAATCCTACTTCGGAATTCTTTTTAGATCAGCTGCGTTCATCTTCCTATAATGAAAAGATTTTTCCCATTTTTCTGTCTTATTTTAAACCGGTTATGCGGGAGTTTATGATGAATGCGATAGAACGCGGGGAGATCGATTCACATCCTATTGGTGTATACTGGTCAATTGCCTTTGCACCTTTATACAATCTTGTTAGATTCCATAGAGATGGGAATGGCTTCGGTGGACAAGAATTTGCGCTTACCGATGAAATTGTATGGCAGACATTCGATTTAGTGATAAAAGCGCTCAAGAAATAGAAAGCACATTAAATATATTCAAAATCGGCTGTTTTTGGAAATCGTTCCAATCCTTCAAAAACGATCGTTGGTACTGGTTTGGCAAGTTTTCTTAACAAAATATCAATCCAACTCCCTTCTACTTTAATTAAGGCATGCAGTTTCTTTTCTTCCGAGAGAAATTCATGCTGAATCACCCAAAAGGAAGCATCCTTCTTCATTTTCAAGAGTTTTGTTTCTATGTATATCTTTGACGAAAGGTGTATCTCTCTTTTAAAATTACATTCTTCTTTAAAAAGAACCGGGCCGAAATTTTGTTCTTTCATGGTTTCAGTAGTAATACCGTAACTGTTTAAAATCATAATCCTTTCTTGAGCAGCTAAGTCATAGTAAACGCTGTGACGTAGATGAAAGTTTGGGTCGAGGTCTGCCCACCTAAAATGTAAGAAATTCATTCAATAATAATTTTTAATTAATGGATCGTTTTATATTAATCGTCTGCCGTTTATGCGCCGAAAACCATGGTGAACACACTTGAACCAAAATGAACAGGCATTTTCTTATGCTTAACCTGAAGATTTGGCAAATTGTTCTGACATTAGTAAAATTATAAAAATAAAGCCTATTAGGAACCTAGTTGAGATAAATAATTATTGCTTTTGTATTTATGAACTCTTTTGGGTTTAGTCATGACGGGTTCCATCATATCCTTAAAAAACAAAAAAATAGACAGATGAAAACAACTCAATTACTATCCATTGCCTTTCTCTTAATGATGGTTAAGCCGCTGATGGCGCAAGAAAAAGCGCTTATAAAACTGAATCTCCCCGAACTGCTGAGCGAACAGAAACTTAAAGGAGATAATAGACAATTAACGCTTTCTCATATAAATAGCACACATCGGGGTGTAGCGATGAACGAAAGCACCGGAGGGGCCGGCTTTGCTTGGTTGGATGGAATCTCTTTCGAGGAAGGGGAAATAGATTTTGATGTAAAAGGAAAGGACAAAATTGGCGGTAGCTTTGTGGGTTTAGCATTCCATGGTGTGGATAGCACAAATTACGAGGCAATCTATTTCAGGCCTTTTAATTTTTTTAAACCTGATCGGAAAAATCATTCGGTTCAGTACATCTCCATTCCTAATTATGATTGGTATACGTTACGCACTAATCACGAAGGGGTTTATGAAAATGAAATTGAAGATGCGCCAAAACCCAATGGTTGGTTTCATGTTCGCATTGTAATTACAGAAAGTAATATCCAAGTTTTTGTGAACAATAAAAATAAACCAAGTTTGGAAGTGATGCCTATTGAAAAAAAGAAAGGAAAGCGTATTGCACTGTGGGTAGGCGCCACATCTGCCGGTGAATGGGCCAATCTGGAAATAAAAAAATTTAAATAGGTGATGATATTTTATAAACTTCACCGTCCTTGATGCCAATCTGTTTTCGAAGAATAATTTTGGGCACGATAATAGCCGCAAGATGTTACTATGGAATTATCAGATGATTTTAAATCTTGTTTAAGACACTTCGTTTACTACTATACAAACGGCACCTTGCCTTATGTGATTGAGGATGAGGTTTTAAAAGGTGTTGACTATCGGGAAGATCTTAAACATGAAGCTAGTTTAGTTGAAACAACGTTTGCTATATATACTAATAATATCCAGATGGATGAAAACGGTAAAGTACTTAATAATATGTATGCAATGAAACGAGCTGCTCAATGGATACGTCATGTCTGTGGGGAATTCGACGAAAACTATAAGGAGGAACCGGAATTTAAAGATTGGGAAACTTATTTGTATTAAGTGAGGAGCGAGATATTTCAAGGTGGTAAACTCTTTTCAAAAGTTCGCGAAATAACAGCTTGATTTACATGATGACCTTATGGCGAGCGAGTTCTTCTGGTGGAAGCTTTAAGGCATCTTCAATGATAAGAAATTTGTCTCCGCTATAGTCAATGAAGGAAGTGCTATCCATGAAATCTCCTACTTCTACATTGATTGGCAAAAAGACGCAGGCATTTTGGTTACCCTGACCAGCAGCAAAGAGAATGGTATAATCATCGTTTAATAACCTTGATAACAGTTCGTGTGATAATTCTTGCTCCATTATGCAAAGAAACGATAAAATGTAATAGAATGATGTCTTGCATGATTAATTTATTTTGAAGTATCGTGACAAGCTTTAAATCAATAAATTAATTATGGTGCGAAAGGGAATTTTGCAATCGTTTTACTGGAAAGAATACGGACTCCTTTCAGTAAAACGATCGCTAAATTTCAGGTATACCAATTAGTTGGTAAATCCAGTAGCTGTTGCTAAATCTTTTACGGTATCCATATCTGCTTTTACAGCAGATATTTTAACATCGGCCAGATCGTAAGCATCTTGTCCGAGGAACAAATGTATAGGTGGCTGTTCCATCTGCGATACCTCGATGAGTACTTCAGCTGCTTTATCCGGGTCGCCCGCTTGATTACCGTTATAATCGTTTGTATGGGCATTTTGAACGGCTCTCACCGTTGTATACTCACTTATTTCGTTTTGTGGAACATTTAAAGACGTACCACTTAAAAAATTGGTGCGGAAGTAGCCAGGCATCACTAGTGTGGCGAATAAACCGAAATCTTTGATTTCATGTGCTAAAGACTCCGTAAATCCGTGTACGGCAAACTTAGTTGCACAATAGATTCCAAATCCGGGAAAGCCGCCAGTAAAACCTCCAACAGATGAGATGTTGAAAATATGCCCTGATTGTTGTTTACGCATATACGGTAGAGATTGCCTGATAACGTTTAAGGATCCGAACACATTGATGTCAAAGTTTCCTCTTACTTCGCTATCGCTTAGTTCTTCCAATGCACCGGCTAAACCATAACCGGCATTATTTACTACTACATCAATTCTTCCAAAGTGCTCAACGGTTTCTCTTATGCTTTGTTTTACACTATTTTCATCCGTTAAATTCACTGCTAAGGGTAAAAAGGTGTTGTTGTTAGCGCCTACGGCCGATTCGAGCTCTTGTTTATTGCGTGATGTTGCTGCAACTTTATAACCTTCACTTAATAGTTTTTTCGCTAATGCGAGTCCAAGCCCCTTGGATGCGCCTGTAATATACCATACTTGATTTTTCATTGCTTTTAATTTTTGCTGCTTTTATACTTATTTAGTAAAGCAAAAGTACGGTGTTAAGCTAGGCAGGTACTAATAGAATTGAAACAAGTAATTGCAAAATTCAAACAAAATGATTTTCGCTATGAAAGAAGAAAGCGATCAATGTTTTATTCCTTCCTTCGTCATAACGATGGGCTTCATCGTATCATCGTCGTTATAATACAGTTCATCTACACAAACAGAACGTCTGTGGCTATTCCCTCCCTGTAGTGCACCGTTATGGTAAAAGAAATAGGAACGATTATTATAATCTATAATGGCAGGACGATTGGTTTCGCAATTATCAACAAACTCATTTAGAATGCCTTTAAATTCCCATGGTCCGTCGATATAGCGACTCATCGCATAGGCCACTTTTTCAGGCATTCCATAGCCATATGTAAGATAATACCAGTTGTTTCGCTTATGTATATGAACCCCCTCTTCAAAATTTGGTAGGTTTACAGTCCTGATAGGGCTGTTAAGCTCAAACATGTTTTCTTTGAGTTTTGCATAATAACAGGTGCGGTTTCCCCAAAATATATAGGCCATCCCATTGTCGTCTATTAAAACACTTGGATCTAAATTTGCCTTTTCATTTTTGGTGGGTGGCAACATTTCGGAAGTAATGAGAGCCGATCCCTTTTTGTCCTCAAATGGACCGGTTGGACTGGAAGAAACCGCCACACCAATTGCTTTACCGGACATGGAAGCATGTGTTATGGCAACATACCAGTGAAAAAAGCCGCCTCGTTCGATTACTTTTGAAGCGTAAGCGTCTCCTTTTGCCCATTTGAAGTCCGTCGCTTTTAATGGAACAGGATGCTCTACCCAATCTTTCATGTCGACAGACGAAAAACACAGCCAATTGTTCATGATATATTGATTTACTCCAGCAGGAGCTTCATCATGACCCGTATATAAATAAACGCTGTTATTATATACCAATGCGGTGGGGTCGCATGTGAATTTATGCTGAATAATAGGATTACTCATAGGAATTGTTTTATAGTTAACTGATTTTGATTAAGGTGCCTTGATTTCTTTTAAAAACCTGATTAAAAATTTCTCCGCTTTAAGGTCGTCATTTAATTTGCTCCTAGAGCGGTTCATTTGTGCGAGATAAGACTGTAAAGTGTTTTCCTCATATGCCTTTAAAAGGTCAATACACACATAATATTGCCTGCAAACCGTTCGCGTATTACCTAATTTTTTAGCCACAAAGTCCAGGCATTCATTAATATTACGCTTGCATACGGCCTTGTTTTGAAATGCGTCTAGTGCCGCCAGGTATTTAAATGCCCAAAGTGTACCATACCAAGTGCGGAAATCTTTCGCGGTGAAGTTGTCGGCTGTATGATGTTTAATATATTCATTCAAATCGCCCGAATCGAGCGTGCATATTTCGTTTTGCTCATTATAATATTGAAACAACTCTTGTCCGGGTATCTCCATGACGGCTTTTAACCTTTTTGCTAAACTTCTATCACTTACTTTTATTTGATGTTCCTTGCCTTTTTTTCCTACAAACTTGAAGAAGACGAGCTGTCCGTTAATTTTAACGTGTTTATTGTGTAAAGTTGTTAACCCAAAGCTGTTGTATGTTTTTCTGTACTGACTGTTCCCTGGCCGAATAAGGGTTTCCTCCATGATAGCTAGCGCGATGGCTGTGACCTTTGCCTTATCGAGTTTTCTCTTCTTTAAATCGCTATTAATTGCTTGGCGCAGCTTTGGTAGTTTATATCCGAATTCCAGGATTCTGGTATATTTATTTTCTTCTCGCAGTTGCGTCCATAATGCATGATAGATATATTGCTTTCTTCCTTTTTCATCTATACCGGTAGCTTGCAGATGTCCATTAGCATGATGACTTATCCAAACTGACTTCCATGCCGGAGGGATCACAAGGGCTTGTAAGCGTTTTTTTATCGTTTCATCTTTTATTGTATTTCCATTTTTATCTAAAAAGGTATAGCCTTTTCCTTTCCTAATTCGTGTATACCCTGCTTGTTGATCTGAGGCAAACCTGAGCGGTGAATATTCCCAAATATCCATATATCAATCCTAAAGTATCTTTCATTTCATAACATCGAAAATATGTACATTGTTAGGTACAGTCGCTATTTATATCCAATTTAGATGGTTGTTGGTCTAATTTATCTGTCGCAATTAGCCCGCTTTTTGTCAAAACAACCTATCTTTATGGTCGCTCATCAATACTACCTTTGTATTATAACACCTATACGCCATAAGAAAAATTTAACGTAAGGTGAAAGAAATATGGGTTTTAAACCAATTAAACACTTTTTTATATATGACCATGGTAAATGAGAATGAAGAAAAGGTTTCCTCGCAGATAACTGCTCCATCTTCGAATACAATGTGGCAAGAACTGAAAAATGCCATCACGGGTACGGAAGCCGACTATACGCAGATCGACTTGAAAAGAGCAATTTTTTTGTTGGCTATACCCATGATTTTAGAGCTAGTGATGGAATCACTTTTTGCGGTGGTTGATATATACTTTGTTGGTAAGCTAGGCGCTTCTGCTGTAGCAACTGTTGGATTAACTGAGACATATCTCTTTCTATTGTACTCCGTTGCAATGGGCCTGTCTACTGCTGTTACAGCCATTATCGCTAGACGTATCGGTGAGAAAAGAAAAAAAGAGGTGGGAGTAACGGCTATTCAGGCTATTTTTATTGCCATCATCGTATCCATACCTTTTGCCATTTTCGGTATTTTCTTCGCAAAAGACTTACTCAGGATAATGGGTGCCGATCAATGGAGTATTGAATATGGTTACCGCTATACGCAGTGGATGCTTGGAGGAAATATAGTGGTTATGTTGCTTTTCATTATGAATGCAGTCTTTAGGGGGGCAGGCGATGCCGCAATAGCGATGCGTATTCTTTGGATTGCGAATGGTATTAATATGATACTGGATCCCGTGTTTATATTTGGTTGGGGGCCTATTCCGGCATTAGGCATTCAGGGCGCTGCTATTGCAACGAATATTGGAAGGGGGGTGGGTGTTATTATGCAATTGTGGGTTCTTTTCAAAGGGAGCAAACATATAAAAGCAAGTTTTAATCAAATCATATGGGATGCAAAGACCATATATAATATCCTGCGGACTTCACTGGGAGGTGTAGGGCAGATGATTGTAGCGATGACTTCTTGGATTTTTCTAATGAGAATATTGGCGGAGATCGGGAGTGAGGCTGTTGCGGGATCTACCATTGCCATGCGTATTATGATGTTTACCATGATGCCTGCTTGGGGTATGTCTAATGCCGCCGCAACGTTAGTAGGACAAAATTTGGGTGCTGGCGATTCCGCTCGTGCTGAATCGTCTGTGTGGAAAATAGGGCGTTATAATATGGTGTTTCTATTACTGGTTTCGGTAATATACTTTTTCTTTAATAAATCGCTTATAGACATTTTTAGTAATGATAGCAGGGTAATTGAGATAGGAGCGGAATGGTTGCAGATTTTGTCTTATTCGTATTTTGTGTATGGTTGGTGGATGGTATCGGTACAAGCCTTCAATGGTGCTGGTGATACTAAAACTCCTACAATGATCAACCTCGTGTTTTTCTGGCTTATCCAAATACCTTTATCTTATTTATTAGCAATTATCTTTAATTGGGGGTATACAGGTGTGTTCTGGGCTGTCTTTTTTTCGGAAACCTCCGTTGGCATATTCACACTTTGGCTCTTTTCTAAAGGGAAATGGAAAACGACAAAAGTGTAGGGTTCGTTGCTAGTTGTTAGTTATTAGTTGTTAGTTAGTTATACGTTATTGGCAGCCCGCTGCCAATAACGTATAACTTAGATATCAAGTTTGCCTTCAACAGAATCATCCATGGTTTTGCCAAGAATGGATCCAACAGATTGTTTGACAAAGGCGATTGCATTACCATGTTTATTATCCCAATAGTAAGCTTCTGTTGGCTCTACTTTAATCACGGTGATGCGTGGATCATCTTTACCTTCGGTGAACCAAGTTTTTAAAATAGGTACCCAAAGCTCATCTATTTTCTCTTTGTCGTCACTAATGGAAGCCAAACCATAAATATTCAAAAAATCCGAATGGGCTGAACCCTGAAACAGGAGATGCACAAAAGGATCATTGCTTAGTTCTTCATTTTTATGGCTATCTTTTGCGCTTAAGAACCACAAATTTCCTTCGTCATCTACTTTCTGAACAGACATGGGCCTAATTGATAAAGGAACACCAACCTTATTTAAGTCGGTGCAAAAAAAGCAGGCCTCCGACATGTTAACCAATTCCTTCACCTTTTCTATGGCCTCTTTGCCCTGTAAATTTTTAATATTTTCTTCTTCCTGTTGCTTATTAATACTATCCATAACGTTCTTTATTACAGTTCTACTATATAACCGTGGATAGGCAAATTGGTTTTGATAAACGCTAATTTTAGTGTAATGAGTAAACCTATGTAAAAAAATCAACGAAAAGATGTTGAACGAAGTAATGAATATTTAAAAGATAAGATTAAATAATACCTTTATACACTTAAGAACTCGAGATATGAACGTAGCTAATAATGACAAGATTAAAATATTAAATACGGAAATCCTTTCTGACAATTGGTATATATTAAAGAAAGTTACGTACGCTTACCAACAAAAGAACGAATGGTTGACGCAGCAACGCGAAGCATATGACCGTGGAAATGGAGCGGTAATTTTGTTATATAACAAGGAGAAAGGAACAGTTATATTAACGCGGCAGTTTAGATTACCTACTTATATTAACGGTAACCCTTCGGGCATGCTTATTGAAGCTTGTGCCGGACTATTAGATCTGGATAATCCTGAAGATTGCATTAAGAGAGAAACAGAAGAAGAAGTGGGATATAAAGTAAAAGAGGTACGTAAAATATTTGAAGCCTATATGTCGCCCGGATCGGTTACTGAAATTCTGCACTTTTTTATTGCCGAATATGCTGATTCTATGAAGGTGAGTGAGGGAGGTGGCTTAGAAGAAGAACAAGAACATATCGAAGTTTTAGCGCTACCTTTTAATGAAGCACTTCTAATGATTGAAACAGGAGAAATCAAAGACGCAAAAACGATTATGTTATTACAGTATCTTAGATTGCATTCAATTCTGTAATGCTGCAATTTATCAAATGAATGTCTTAAATCGTCTTTAACTCGTATTACCTTAAAAATACGTCTATCTTTGCGGCGATTAATAAGTGGGTGTGTTAAAAATTGAACTACAGCTCCGCATAGTAAATTGACACACTCCCTTTGTCTTGTATCATCATGAAAAGTATATCCTTCTCAGGCATCTCTGAAAAGCCAAATATTATTATTGCAAACTACGTTATCTTAACCTTTTACGGCTATTTTTCTATCGGTTTGACCTTAGCGGTGCTGCCGATTTTTATCCATCAACAGTTGGGTTTTAATACCGTAATAGCAGGTGCTGTGATCAGTTTACAATATGTAACGACATTTATCATGCGTGCTTATGCAGGCAATATTGTTGACAGGAAAGGTCCAAAACCCGCAGTCATCGCGAGTATGATCTGCTTTCTATTTACTGGATTACTGCTAATTGGTGCATTTCTAACGGTGGATACACCGCTACTTAGTTTGGCAATATTAACGCTCTCCCGACTAATGACCGGTTGTGCAGAAGGAATGGTTGGTGCAAGTCCTGTGAATTGGGCCATGCTACGAACCGGTGAGGAACATACCGCAACAGCTATCTCTTATAATGGCATCGCAAATTACAGTTCCATGGCTATCGGGGCTCCGCTTGGTGTATGGATGTCTAGTAGTTTAGGTAACTGGAGTATCGGCGGATTAACCATACTAATGGGAGTGGTGGGGCTTTGGTCTGCATTGCTTAAACCTGCTCTCAAAGCTGAACAAAATGAACCTAGAAAGCCTTTTTTCAAGGTGTTGAAGTCGGTAAGTCCTTTTGGCACCGGGCTCGCTTTGGCAGGAATAGGATTTGGTACTTTATCCACTTTCATTACCTTATACTACGCGTATAATAAATGGAATCAAGCCGCTATCTGTATTACGGCATTCAGCTTATTATTTGTGGTAGGAAGATTGCTTTTTGCTAAAGCGATTCATAAATATGGAGGTATTAAAGTTGCCATGGTGAGTATGGTAATAGAGAGCTTTGGACTTTTAGTGCTGTGTATGGCAACAAGTTCAGATGTTGCAGTATTTGGGGCGGCTCTTTCTGGCTTAGGATTCTCACTGGTGTTTCCGGCACTAGGCGTGGAGGCTGTGAGTAAGGTTTCCGCCTCCAATAAAGGCGCTGCTTTAGGTGCATATGGGCTATTCATCGACATCTCCCTAGGTGTTACGGGGCCCTTGGTAGGCTTTGTTGCAAAGGCTTTTGGCATGGGTTACATTTTTCCTTTTAGTATGGCAATGGTAGTTATTGGACTATTTGTTTGTGTTATATTAAATTTTGAGATGGAAAAAGAGAAGAAAAGTAACACGCTTTTCAGTGAGTAATCGTATGTAGCTTACAAAGCTCAGTTAAGTTTGTTAAGGTTTGAAGGTAACAAATGCTGCTTGTGGCGATTAAAGTTTTATATGTTTTCTTCTTCGGCAGGGCTCTGATAAGCTAAATAAATTCCAAATAGATCCTGGAGAAGCGTTATTTCGCTAATTAATCCATCTCTTATTTTAATAATGGAAACATATGGCCGTTGGTATGTGTTTCCATTTTTAACGAGCGTAAAAGCGTTTTCACCAACAATAATAACCTTATCTTCGCTAATCACAAACTTCATCGGAATCAATTGTTTAAACGTGGCTACAGAAGGTAACAATTTTGTGTAATAATCCATCACCATTTTTTTGCCGATGAAATTTCCACTAATAGGTGTGCCATCTAAAATGGTTGATTTAAAAATAACGTTCTCAGCCAAACTATCCAGAATTGGCCTGAAATTCCCTGTGTTTGCTTGGGTATAAATACTTTTTATCTTATCCAAAAGTCCTATCAGTTTCATGATTTTTCTAATTTGTTAAGGCCCTTTCAAAATCTTCTACAATTTATCTTCGCTGTTCTTTCTATTGTCACAATAAAATACAAACATCGGTGTATACAGAAATTTTTTCAATATTTAAAAACGACAAATGAAGGGTGTTTTGCGTAATTTTCATGTAATGGTAGATCCTCTTTATTTGTATAGTAACCGATGAAATTAAACCGTAATGCAAACTTACTAAATTTGTTAGTTATTTTTACTAAAAAAATTAGATATATATTTAGGCTGTGTTTTATTGATAGACTTGTCTTTGTACCTTGATTTTTGATTTGGAAAAGCTGTCTAACTATATTAAAATATTGACACTAAAAAACGAAACTAGTCCAACAAAGCTGGTTTATCCTTAGTTGAAAATAGCATGGAGAATAAGGTGTTTTGGAAAGCGTTGACAAGCTTTTAACCATAACAACCCTGTATGGCGGAGATGTAAATTTTGATGTTATCGCCTTGTAAAAGCAATTTTCAGCCCCGTCAATATAAATATGATGGCTGAACATTTATTAAGCCAGTAACTAAATAAAGAATTGGACTGAAGTTTATTAGTGAAAGCTCCTGCAAATAAAGCGAGAATACTAAACCATAATAAACTTAAAAACGCATAGGTTGAACCCAATAAGATAAATGGAAGAGCGTTGACCATAGCAACAGGACTGATAAACTGCGGAAAGAAGGCAAGAAAAAATATGGCTACCTTAGGGTTGAGGGTGTTGGTTAATATGGCTGCCAAAAATATTTTTCCAGGGGATGGTGTAACACTTACGGTCGGCGCAAGCGTTTGTTGCGACTTCTTTTGTAAAATCAATTTTAAAACACCTCAGTAAATAAGATAAGCGGCACCCAAATACTTAATTATACTGAATGCCAGGGCCGACTTGGCCAGTAGGAGGGAAAGGCCAAAAGCCGCAAGTGTAGTGTGGATTAAAACGCCTATACAGATACCCATAGCAGCATAAATACCGGCTTTTTTTCCTTGTATAATGGATTTGTTTAACACAAACATTGTATCGATACCAGGAGAAACGACAAAAATTAAGGAGGCTAAAATAAACGATGTAAAATTGATAATTCCCATAATAGCAAAGATAACACATAGAAAGAACATGTTTAATTATATTTTCACATAAAGCTGTGTAAAATATGTATAACGATCTTTTTTTTATTTAACTTAATTTTATGGCACTAAAACAAACTTTATGGAAAATTTTACAGCTTTAACCGGCTTCCCCGAGTATTTGCAAAAATATTTGGCGGATCACCCTGAGGAATTGCCAAATGAGGTAAATCTGAATGAATTTCAAGTGAAACCATTTCAAAGTGCATGGACGGATGTTAGATTGAGTTCTGATCATGAATATACACGTTATGTGGACGTTGTTTTTATTGACGGCGAAAAGCATCCGAATAAATTGTACAGTTATGTCATAACTTATTCAAGCAATAAACATATCATAAATCTTAAAAGAATGACGTTATAGAACATTTCGACTAATCATAATCATAATAAATATCAATTTTAGCCTGTCACCAACAATGACAGGCTTTATGTTTTGTACCTTTAACAACTCTCTTTGATTGTTTAGCTCTATATATGCGTCAATGGTAAACCGATCATCGGGAGCTCATGTACATAATATTAGATAGACACGCTGTGAATAAACTCATTGCTTAGAACTTTGCCTCATCAATAGTACATCAACGTGTTTTTGAAAAATTCAATTAACTTTGGAGTAAATACATTTTATGAAAAAAACGCTTCTATTATTAGTTTCTATTTTTACATGTATCCATTTTGTCTTTGCACAAAAATATGAATACACTGTTGATCTTAAGAATATACAAGATGATAAATTATCCGTTACGCTTCTCACTCCTAAAGTAACAAGTAAGAAGGTCATTTTCTCTTTGCCTAAAATAATTCCAGGAACGTATGCCATTAGTGACTACGGTAATTTTATTACAGGGCTCGTGGCGTTCAACAAAAAAGGCAAAAAACTACCTGTTCGGCAAATAAACACCAACCAATGGGAAATTTCTAAGTCGAAAAAATTAGCTAAAATCACCTATACCGTAGAAGATATCTTCGACACGGATAAGTCTCACGGCATTTACCCAATGGCGGCCACCAATATTGAGGAAAATAAAAATATCGTTATCAATTCACCTGGTGTATTTGGGTTTTTAGATGAAAAAGGCAAATTGCCTTTTGAAGTTACCTTTAATAAACCTGGTGATTTTTATGCCTCCTCCAGCCGTATCCCTACAACTAGTAGCGCGACAAAAGATGTCTTTAATATGTCTGATCTGGACGATCTTTATGACACGCCGATCATGTATGGAGTGGCCGATACGGCTTTAGTAAAGGTGGGTAATAGTGATGTATTGATTTCTGTGTATTCGCCCAACCAGTTAATACATGCAAAAGAAATTGCTGGCTGGCTAAGCAGTTTACTTAAAGGCGCCAAAACATATTTAGGCGGAAAACTACCGACAAATCGCTACGCTTTTCTTTACTATTTTAAAAGTAAAAATGAGGAACAATCCTTTAAACCTGGTCTTTACGGTGCTTTAGAGCATACAACTTCTTCTTTCTACTATTTACCCGAATTACCAGCAGAGCAGCTTAAAAGTTTTATAGTGGATGTGTCGTCCCATGAGTTCTTTCATATTATCACTCCATTAACCATCGCTTCGAAAGAAGTGAAAGAGTTTAATTATAATACACCGGTTCTTTCACAGCACCTGTGGCTCTATGAAGGATCAACGGAATATACCGCTCATCATGTACAAGTAAAAAGTGGTATTAATACGGAACAGGAATTTTTAGATAAATTGTCAAAAAAAATAATCGATTCTAAAAGCAAATATAACGACACATTATCTTTCACGCAATTGAGTAAATATGCGGCCACAACATATGCTGATCAATATGGCAATGTGTATCAAAAAGGGGCGTTGATTGCTGCCTGTTTAGATATTTATTTGCTTCACTTATCAGACGGTGGTTATGGTTTTAAAAACTTAACACATGATTTAGGGATACGTTTTGGAAGACAACATTATTTTAATGACAACGAGTTGTTTGATGAAATTGAAAAGCTAACTTACCCAGAAATAAAACAGTTTCTTATTAAATATGTACAAGGAACTACGCCAATCCCATATGATTATTATTTTGGGCTTGCCGGTATTAAATACCAACCCTCTGGCGAACAAAAACTGATACCGGATAGTAAGGCCGAAAAGGGTGCATTGATAATTCAAAAAGCTTGGTTGAAACCCGATTAACGAAAAGAACTTAAAATAATGACAACATATATCGTTGCTGTTGACATCGGAACGTCAAGTACCAAAGCAATAGCCCTTGAGCTTACCGGCAAAATTATAGCAGAGCATTACGTGTCGTATTCTGTTATTTCATCTCGGCCGTCTTATGCAGAACAAGATCCTGAGATTTTATTCGACGCTGTTGTCACTTGTATCAGACAGGTTTGTAAACTAGTAGGAGAGAAATATGAACTGGCAACTTTGCTGGGCGTAAGTTTTAGTAGCGCTATGCATGGGCTGATTGCAATGGATGTAGATGGAAAACCTTTGACCAACTGTATTATCTGGGCAGATACAAGAAGCGAGGCATTTGCAGAGCATCTTAAGGCTACTCCATTAGGTCATGAAATTTATATGAATACCGGAACACCCATTCATCCAATGTCACCCCTTTGCAAGTTAGGTTGGATGCGGCAGCATATGAAAGAGATCTTTGAAGCTGCCCATAAGTTTATTTCCATCAAGGAGTACGTGTTCTATAAATTATTTCAAGTGTACGTAGTGGACTATTCCATAGCTTCCGCTACAGGTTTATTTGAAACACGAACACAAAAATGGTATGCACCCGCTCTTTCGGTTGCCGGTATTTCTGCTGAAAAGCTTTCCGCTCTGGTTCCGATTACGCATATTTTAACGGGTTTGAATCCATCCTATGCAGAAAAGATGCAAATAAATGTCGATACACCATTTATAATTGGTGGAAGTGATGGCTGTCTTGCAAATTTGGGGGCACAGGCGGTGGGAAATGGAGTTGCCTCTGTTACGATCGGTACGAGTGGTGCTATTCGCGTTGTTTCTGATAAGCTTGTTAGTGATCCTAAGGAGCGCATTTTTAGCTATATAATTTCACCGGAGATGTTTGTGTTAGGCGGAGCGGTAAATAACGGAGGTAACATACTGAGGTGGTTTCAAGACGGCTTCGCTGCAACAGATGAGCAAGCATTAGATAATAGCCTACCTTCTGCTTTTAATACACTTACTAGAGAAGCCTCATCGGTGAATGCGGGCTCAGGGGGGCTGATATTTTTACCTTATCTAACGGGAGAACGGGCGCCCCGTTGGGATGCAAGAGCGAAAGGAGTTTTTTTTGGCATACAGATGCATCATCAAAGGGCCCATTTTATTAGAGCCATTATGGAGGGCGTTATTTTCGGCATATTTAGCGTTGGCAAGGCGCTGGAAGAGACGGCTGGCGAACTCAAGATAATTTTAGCTAGTGGAGGATTTGCCCGCTCCGACACATGGGTACAAATGCTTGCGGATGTTTTTAATAAAAAAGTATATGTAAAGAAAAGTGTGGAAAGTTCTGCAGTTGGAGCTGCTATAGTTGCCATGAATGCTTTACAGTTTATCGACGGCTTCATGCTGGATGAGAATTTTGTTCCGTCTGTTGCCGAGTTTGATCCTAATAAAGAAAATCATTCTATTTATATGGAAAATTTCGAAACTTTTGAACGTTTATATGAGAAATTGAAGGATGAGTTTTGACCAGCATTGTTGGCAAAACTAATATGTTGCCTTCAGCAGAATTCTTTTAAATGGATATAGTACAGGCGACTTACTGAATTTTTTACGAATACGGGTTTTAAACTCCTGTATAAAATTTTCTTTCATTTCATTCGTAAATCGTTCTATATAGGGTATGAGGGCTGTACCAGCGATCCATTCAAATAAATCATCCGGGCCGGGTACAATGAGCGGATAAATTTTCTCATAAATGGTCATGTCTTTGCAACCGTTATCAAAAAGCAATGCTGCATAAACTTCTGTTTTTAATACTGGTGAACGTCTGCTCCAGTTATTCAAAGCTTTCCGATATGGCTCCTCGTTAACCAGTTCATCCAGCATTTTATTTAATAGGTTGTCGTGTTGCGAGGGAATTTGGATAGCCAATTGTCCGTTTTTTTTAAGGCAGGTAATAATTTTAGGAATAAGCTGTTCGTGATGATCAGACCACTGGATAGCTGCGTTTGAAAATATCAAATCCCATTTCTGACTACTATTAAGCTGCTCTTCAATAGTTCTTTGTATGAATTCAACGTTTTCATTGCCAAATGCTTGCGCTTCGTTAAGCATTTCTTTTGAAGAGTCTATTCCTACCACATGGCCAGCTGTTAATTTATCAGCCAGCTTCCTCGTTAACTCGCCTGTTCCACAACCTAAGTCAATTACGTCCATGTTTGGCTTGATCTCGATGAGTGCCAGTAAATCGTAAAAAGGGCTAAATCGTTCAGATTTGAACTTATTGTATTTGTTTGGATCCCACGTCATAATTTGTTAAAAAAGCAAAAACCTTGCTAGTTGTAGAGATTAATTTTTCTTTAACCATGTACAGATAGCCAACCGTTGAAAATACAATTTTCAATTGGTTAATTAAAATCGAAGCAGCTATAAATCAAATCTTTTTACCAAAATAAAAAGGTGCTATAGAGAAGATTTTCCACGGTACTTTTAGTCGCCCGCTAACAATTATAAAAGAATTGTCAATTTATTTTAAATAAAACGACTAAAACGGTAGATATAATGTATTTTTGAATCATCAATTTTATGAAACATGGAAATACCCTTACCAAACACAGATCCTCGTAATATTAGTTTGCCCGAAACCAATCGGAATCGAAATACTTGCCCAAGATTTAATGTCATAGGTTTTAGTAGAGCAATGCTTTTTACGGTACTGTTCGTTGTTAGTACTTTTATAAACCTTCAGGCGCAGTTAACTAACCAACAAGGTTTAGAGCAACAGTTTGATGGCCTTTTGCAAAAAGAAAGTATAGGTAAGAATATTAAAGAATTATCTGCTTTACCCCATCATTTAGGTTCGGAAGCAGGCAAGCAAGTGGCAGAGAACATCCATAAACAATTTCAATCTTACGGCTGGGAATCAAAAATAGAAACTTACTATGTTTTATTTCCAACACCTACCGAACGTAAGCTGGAGCTATTGGCTCCAAATAAGTTCACTGCTGTTTTGAAAGAGCCCGCGTTAAAAGAAGATGCTACTTCGGGGCAGCAAGGGCAGTTGCCTACTTATAATGCTTGGGGCGCAGATGGCGATGTTACGGCTCCGTTGGTTTATGTAAATTATGGTTTGCCTGCCGATTATGAGGAGCTTGAGCGGCTAGGGATTGATGTGAAAGGTAAGGTCGTCATTGCAAAATATGGAAACAGTTGGCGAGGAATTAAACCTAAGGTAGCCTATGAGCATGGTGCCATAGGCTGTATTATCTATTCCGACCCGAAAGACGATGGTTATTATCAGGGCGATCCATATCCAGTAGGCCCTTTTAAGAATGAACATACTGTACAAAGAGGATCTGTGATGGATATGGTTGTTTATCCCGGAGACCCGTTAACACCGGGAAACCCTTCATTAAAAAATGCAAAACGTATAAATAGGGAAGAAGCAAGTACCATTCTAAAGATACCTGTTCTCCCGATAAGCTTTCATGACGCAAGACCGTTACTGGAGGCTTTAGATGGACCGGAGGCGCCGGAAGACTGGAGAGGTGCCTTACCTTTTACGTATCGAGTAGGTGGGGGGACAAAAACTTTGGTGCATCTTTTAATAAAACAAAGCTGGGATATTGTTCCTGCTTATAATGTGATTGCTAAAATAAAGGGAAATGAATATCCTGATGAGTGGATAATAAGAGGAAACCATCATGATGCATGGGTAAACGGTGCCTCGGATCCTGTAAGCGGACTTGCCTCTCTTCTTGAGGAAGCTAAAGCAATAGGTGCGTTGGTAAAAGACGGATACAAACCGAAAAGAACATTGATATATTGTGCATGGGATGGGGAAGAGCAATCACTGCTGGGCTCAACAGAATGGGTAGAAGACCATGCGGAAGAGTTGCGTGCTAAAGCTGTAGCCTATATTAATACCGACAATAATGGCGCAGGTTTTTTTAATGCTGGTGGATCACACGCACTTACCCAATTGGTAACGGCAATAGCGAAGGATGTAAAAGACCCCTTAACGCATGCTACAATTTTTGATCGTAAGCGAGCAAATGAAATACTAAAAGCTTCTGGTTCTCAACAACGATCATTGTTGGAAAAAACCGACTTTAGCCTCGGAGCTCTGGGTACTGGATCTGATTATTCTGCCTTTCTACAACACCTAGGTATACCTAGTTTAAACTTTTCCTTTGATGGGGAAAGCGAGGGAGGTGAATACCATTCTATCTATGACTCTTATGATAATTATGTTCGCTTTAAGGATCCGGATTTTAGCTATGGTTTAGCGCTTTCTCAAGTGTCCGGGAGAGCTGTACTACGGCTCGCAAATGCGGCGATTCTACCTTTTGACTATAATGGATTAGCTAAGGCTGTTGAGCAATACACAACTAATCTTATTAGCCAGGCAAAAACACTTCGTGAGCATTATATACTACATAATGAGCTAATTGACAAAGGTATATACCGCGAAGCTGCTAATCCAAAGACTAACTTTATTGCTCCTAAAAAGAAACCACTATTTCCTACTCTTGATTTTTCCTTACTACTCTCCTCAATAGATTCCCTGAAACAGGAGTCATTAGCTTTAAACGAACGTCAAAAGAGTTTTAGCGAAAAAATTTCAGATGTAGCCGTAATAAATAAAAAAATATTTCAAGCTGAGAAGAAATTACTCCTTGCAAACGGACTGCCCCGACGCCCGTGGTATAGTCATAGTATATATGCACCGGGTTATTATACAGGATATGGTGTGAAAACGCTTCCGGGCGTGCGTGAAGGACTGGAAGAGGGGCACTATCAAGAAGCGGAGGAGGGGCTTGCGCAGCTTACGAGCGCAATTAGAAGTTTAACGTACGCATTGAAAGAGATTCACTAATAGCTGGTCGGCCGATGTGTACATGTAGCACCGACGAAAGGTAATGCGTCTTCATTTTTTAACTTAAGACACTGGGCAAAAGAGCTCATATACGATATTTATTAGATTGATAAATTATACACGGATGAAAAAGTTCATATTAAATTTAATTATTATACTGATGGCCATTGTTGTAAAGGCGCAAGATACAAAGTTTGAAAATCCTAAAAGTGACGCCCGTGGCTACATTGTGAAAGTGGGAGACACTGCTCCCAGTGATTTTGAGCTGATACTGCAAGATGGGAGAAAAACATCCTTAAAGGAACTGAGAGGGAAAATTGTTATCTTACAGTTTACGGCATCATGGTGTAAAGTATGCCGTGAGGAAATGCCGCATTTAGAAAGAGAAATTTGGCAAGCCTACAAAGATAAGGGTGTTGTACTTATCGGCGTTGATCGTGATGAACCTTTAGAGACCGTACAGAAATTCCATGAGCATATGCAGATCAGCTATCCGTTAGCGCTAGATCCAGGCGCCACTATCTTTCAGAAATTTGCAGACAAAAAAGCTGGCGTGACACGTAATGTACTTATCGATCGTGAAGGTAAAATTCAATACTTAACACGTTTATTTGATAAGGAAGAATTTGGTAATCTCGTGAAGGCAGTTGATCGTTTCAGTAATGAAAACTAGCTTTTTAAATGCGCGGCTGCATTGGGAAGATTTACCTATTTCTTATACGGTCAAACACATGATAACGAAATGCTCAATAAAAAGCTTAAGCTCATATTGAATCTTTGTTCAACGAGTCTTTTTTCGTCAATTCTTCGTTTGGTTGATCATTGCGCATGTTATTGTCATTTAATGGTGTAGAAGATTCAACGGTGTCGGTATAGTCGGATCCGGTTTCAGTCGCATTTTCTTTCTTTGTTTGGTTACAGCTAGAAAATAGTAAAACTCCTACAGTGAATGCTATATAAATACTTTTAAGGATTTTCATGATGCTTCATATTTGGTTTTATATCTTTACTACAAACAAAAGTGCCCTTTTGTTTAATAAAGGTTCATAGCGGAAGGCAAGGGTTGGTTTTCTTATTATATAATACCAAGTGAATGAGCAATTGCTGACCTTTATAGACATCGGCTGGTTAAATATGCAATAGTAAATCTCTACCCGATGATGAATGTTTGATATGTAGCAGTGCTTTAGTTTTTATTTGCCTAATCCGTTCGCGGGTAAGGTTAAGTTCATCGGCTATTTCTTCCAACGTATGTGGCTCATTACTAAAAAGACCATAAAACAGTACCAATATTTGCCGTTCGCGTTGAGATAGATTTTCGAGCGCTTTATGAATTTGTATGTTAAGCGAATCCAGTACCAATTGTTGATCGGTAGGTGGTTCCATATTTGGTAATACATCTAAAAGGGTGCCTTCTTCCATCATGATCGACGGAGCATCTACAGAGATCTGTCTCTCTGCATTTTTTAGTGAATCGATAATTCTTTCAGGTGAAGTATCTAGATCTAAGGCCAATTCTTCAATGCTGGGTTCTCGTTCGAGCCTTTGCTCCAATAAGGCCTGTGATTTTCTTACCTTAATGAGGTTCGAAATTTGATTGCCAGGAAGGCGCACTACACGCGATTGAATAGAAACGGCTGACATAATGCTCTGCCTTATCCACCAGACTGCATAAGAAATAAATTTAAAGCCCTTTGTTTCATCAAATCGTTTTGCAGCTTTTACCAGACCTAGATTTCCCTCATTTATTAAATCTTCAAGCACTAAACCTTGATGCTGATATTGTTTGGCGACAGATATTACAAACCTTAAGTTCGCTCTTGTAAGGCGCTCTAAAGCACCCTGATCGCCTTCACGTATTTTCTTTGCAAGAACAGCTTCTTCATCCGGACTGATTAATTCAATCTTACTTACTTCTGTTAAATATAAACTTAAGGAGTGGTTATTACGGTTGGTTATAGATTCAGAAATTTTTAGCTGTCTCATTTCTCTTTTTTACATTATTTGTAGATCTGCTTTTCATATCAGATCTTCCATTACAAGAATATGCAAATAGTAAACGGATTTTGTGTTAAATAAAAGAGCACCCTTTAGTAAAAAAGAATGCTCCTGAAATGCCAGAGAATTAGGCGATTTTTACTTTGACTGCACTAAGACCTTTAGGGCCTTGTACAACATCAAATACAACCTCATCATTTTCCCGTACTTTATCAATTAATCCCGAAATATGTACAAATACTTCGTTTTCACTGGATTGCATGGTGATAAATCCAAATCCTCTACTTTC